>NZ_LGQU01000178.1:0-10702 GCF_003115935.1 Azospirillum sp. TSH20 | reverse complement strand
GGGGGGGGGGTTGGGGGGGGGGGGGAAGCGCGGCGGGAGTTTTGGGAGAGCAACGCAGTGCATCCCCCTCACCCCGACCCTCTCCCCGGGGGGGAGAGGGGGAATAGCGGCTTCGGCGGCGCATCGTCACACCCGGTAGTTCCGCACCGCCTCGACCAGACCCTGGCCGAGGTTGTTCAGGTTGGCGGCGGCGCCTTCCAGCTGGCGGGTGCCGGCCGCCGTCTGGCTGCTAGCCTCGCGGATGTTCTGCAGCGCCTGGATCACCTGCTCCAGGCCGATCTGCTGCTGGTTGGTGCCGGCGACGATCTGCTGGAAGGCCAGCACGCTCTCCTGGATGTTCTCCGCCATGGTGCGGATGGTCGATTGGGTGGCGTCGGTCTGGCGCTTGCCGGCGGCGACGCGCTTCACCGCCTCCTCCGTCAGCATGACCGAGGCGTTGATGCCGTGCTGGATCTCCGAAAGGTTGGAGCGGACCTGGGCGGTCGCCTCCTTCGACTGGTCGGCGAGGCTCTTGATCTCGCCCGCCACGATGGAGAAGGTGCGGCCATGTTCGCCGGCTGCCGCCGCCTCGATGGCGGCGTTCAGCGCCAGCAGGTGGCAGCGCTCGGCGATGTCGTTGACCGTCACGATGATCTCGCCGATCGCCTGGGTGCGCTCGGACAGCATGACGATGTTCTCGGCCACCGCCTCGGCCTGTTCGCGGATGGCGTCCATCGCCTGGATGGTGTCGTCCACCGCCTTCATGCCGGAATGGCTGGAGGCCGCCACCGTCTGGGCGCCGTGCGAGACGTCCTGGGCGCGGCGGTTGATCTGGGCGCCGGATTCGGTGATCTCCGACAGCGTCGCCGTGGTCTGCTCCACCGCCGCCAGCTGTTCGGCGACGCTGGCCGACTGCTGCTGGGTCGAGGCGCGGATCTGGGCGGTGGCGGCGTGGACGCTCTCCGCCGTCTCGCGGGTGGTGCGGGCCATCGACTTCAGCCGGCCGGCCATCTCGTTCAGATGCTGGCCGAGGATGGCCAGCTCGTCCTTGCCGGCGATGGCGATCTCCTGCGTCAGGTCGCCGTGGCCGACCTTGGTGACGAAGTCGATGGCGCGGCCGAGCCGCCGGGTGATGGAGCTGCCGATCAGAAAGGCGACCCCAACCGCGATCAGGAAGACGACGACCAGCGCGATGACCGACGACTGGATGGCGGTGTTGTAGATCGACCGGATGTCGGCGCGGCCTGCCTGGGTCAGATGGTCGATGGCGATCTGGGCCTGGGCGATGCGCGCCTCCATGTTCTTGCGCAGTTCGTCCACCCGCTGACGGCGCTGCAGCGCGTCGGCGATCTGGTTGCGCTCCAGCATGGTGTAGATGGTCCGCGCCTCGTCGCCGACCATGGTGATGGCGCGGCTCATCTCGTTGACGGAGGTGTCCAGTTCGACCCAGCCCCGGCGGCGGCTGTCGGTCACGCCGGTCGAGGACCGTTCAGCCACCATCGCCCGCAGCTGGCCCAGCCGGTCGCGCAGCTGGGCGCCGACCTCGTCGTAATGGCGGCGCACCGGCGCCAGCAGGGCCGGGATCTCGGCGACCCGCCCTTCGGCATTTGCGATGGACACGGCGTTCAGCGCCGTCTCGCGCGAGCTGCGCAGTTCCGCCTGCATGTTGCTGACGTCCGTCACCATTTTGGCGGCTTCGTTGTCGTAGGTCGACACCGCCATGATGACGTCCAGCGCGTCGGAGAAGCGCGACATCTGATAGAGCGCCAGCAGCGCCGTCAGGACACAGACCACGCCGAATCCCAGGACCAGCTTGTGCGCGACTTTCATGTTCATTCTTGGACTCCAGCCCCGGACGGCTCTTCAGGTGGATCGGTCGGTTTCAGGTCTTCACGAGGTCGAGCAGTGCCACCATGTCGAGGATCGCCATCCGGTCGGCGGCGATGGCCCTGACCAGCGGCCCGGCCTCCACCGGGGCGGAGCCGCGCGGCAGCACGATGTCGACCACCCGCTCCACATCCCGCACGCGCAAGGCCGCCGGACGGCCGGTGCCGGTGCGCAGCACGATGGCGTAGCCGGACGGGTCGGTCCCGGCATCGGTCCTGGACAGCAGGGAGGCGGATACAGTGGCCGACGGGCCGCTGCACAGCCGGTCGAGGTCGAACAGCCGCATCACCCGGCCGGCGACGGCGATCACCCCCAGGACGGTGGGCGGTGCCCCCGGCACGCGGGCCAGCCGCGGCATCGGCACGATATGGCCGAGATGGCGCAGCTCCAGCCCATAGTGCGTTTCGGCGCCGCGGGCGACCAGCATCGGGATGCCGACGCTCTCCTCCCCGTGGAGTTGCGGGATTTCGGCCAGATCCTCCGCCCGGCGGGCCAGCACGGCGTCGGCCCAGGGGCCGCGGCCGGCGAAGGTCGCCTCCAGGTCGGCGTTGCGGCGGGCCAGCTTCCTGTGCACCTCGTCCCAGTCGATCGCCGCACGGGCGGCGGCGCGGTCGGGGGAGGCGCTTTCGAGGGCGGCGATCAGCGGTGCGGCACCCGTCACCGCCCCTGCCCCGGCGCCGGCAAGCGTGTCGTCCATCAGCCCTCCTCACCGGTCAGCCAGAGGTCCAGCATGCCGCGCAGTTCCTGAACGGTCAGGCCGCCGCCCTCCGCCACCGCCTCGTCGTCGGGACGGCTTTCCAGCGCCTCGCGCGCATTGCGGAAATGGCGCTGCGCCGGGAGCAGCCGGCCGCGCCGCCAATAGGCCAGCGCCAGATGATAGTCGGCCAGAACGAATCGCGGGTCGAGATACAGCGCGCGCTTGAAGGCCGCCACCGGATCGCCGACGCCCAGCTCCTCCTCCACCAGTCCCAGCTGGTAATGGGCGCCGGGGTCGAGCCGGCTCGCCTCCACCCGGGCGAGACAGGCTTCCAGAACGGTCGAGCGCTCGTTGGTTTCGGCGGGCTCCGGCGGGGTCGGTGCGGCGGGAGGCGTCGCCGCCGGCGCGGACTTGCGGGCGCGCGGAGCGGGCGCGGCTTCCGGCGCCGGTCCGGTCGCGCGGCGGGACTTGAGCACGGGAGCCGGCGCCGCCGCTGCCGGGCCGGCGGATGGGCTGCGAACCGCCGCGGCCGGGGCCGCCGCTTCGGCCTGCTTGCGGTAGAGGGTGGCGCCGGGGACCAAGACCGGAATGAACAGCTCGTTCATCTGGGGACCGGCCTCGGCATGGCCGACCACCAGCCAGCCGCCGTCGGCCAGCGCCTTGTGCAGGTTGCCCAGCAGCCGGTGCCGCGTCGCCTCGTCGAAATAGATCATGACGTTGCGGCACAGGATGATGTCGAAATGCCCGATCCCGTGCGGATAGGAGGGGATCGCTCCATCCACGAGGTTGAAGGGGAGGAAGCTGGTCCATTGCCGGAATTTCGGCTTCACCGACCACAGCTTGTCCTGGCGGTCGAAGCAGGCCTCCAGCGTTTCCGGCGACAGGCCGCGGACCGCCCAGTCGCCATAGGCGCCGCGCCGCGCCTGTTCCAGGAAGGCGCCGTTGATGTCGGTGCCGACGATGTGGACCTGCCAGCCTTCCAGCTGGGCGGCGAAATGCTGCTTCAGCAGGATTTCGAGCGTGTAGGCCTCCGGCCCGATGGAACAGCCGGCGCTCCAGATCCGCAGAAGCCGGCTCGACTGGTTGCGGCGCAGGCATTCGGGGATGGCGACGGCGCGCAGCGCGTCGAACTGCTCGATGTAGCGGAAGAAGAAGGTCTCCCCCACCGCCAACTCGTTGATGAGTCCCTGATATTCGGCGCCGGTCGGCCCCTCCGCCTCCAGCGCGGCGAGATAGCCGCCGACCGTGGTGATGCGGCCGAAGGGCAGCCGGCGGTTGATCCGCTCGGCGAAGGCGGCATCCTTGTCGGCATAATAGGCGAGGCCGGTGGCGTCGATCACCATCGCCTTCAGGCGCAGGAAATTCGGATCGCGGCGGATCGCCTCGATCCCGGCGGCGACGGCGTTCGGCATCATGCGGCACCGCCCGCGGAGGAGGCCGGGTCCTGAGCGTGCTGCCACTGCGCCAGCCTGCGCTCCGCCACGGCGCGGAAGGCGTCGAGCAGCCGGCCTTCCGCCTCGCTGAGCAGCCGGTCGGGATCCAGCAGGGTCACGGTGCCGCCGCGGCCGGTCATCCGGTCCGGAAAGGCGCCGGCGGCACAGCCGTTGAAGGTCAACGACGGGTCGGAGGGGGTGCGCTCGGCGGGATCGACCGCGGTATCGCCATGGACCCGGTCGGCCAGCAGCGCCGCCGGCCGCCCCTGCCAGGTGACGAGGAGCAGCGGCGAATAGAGGTTCGGCTCGGCGGCCCCGGCGCCCTCCCCGGCCAGATCCAGCAGCACGTCCAGGCGCAGGACCGGAACCACCTCCCCCTGATAGCGGAAAACGCCCTCCACCGGCAGCGGCGCCGTCGGCAGCCGGTCGAGACGCGGCAACGGCAAAAAGCGCCGCACGGACTCCACCGGCAGCGCCAGCGCCCGGCCGGCAACCGAAAACACGACGCAACGGAATGGCGACGGGGTGGAGACAGTTTGCGCTGGGTTTGGTGACATCCGTCCGTCGATAGTCTGGAATCCGACCGGGAACATGCCCCATCACGACCGGAATGCGAATTACGCCAATGGTTTACGCCGTAGGGCCTATGCCCCGGCCGCGATCGTCCCTGCCCTTTGCCGGATGGATCGGGCGGGCTACTCTGTTGCGGCAAGGGAAAACCGGGACCAGGGAGAATCGATACGATGGCCGGCCGCTATTTCGAGGATTTCCGCATCGGCGACGTGATCGAATCGGAAGGGGCGACCCTGACCGACAGCCAGATCATGGATTTCGCCCTGCGCTTCGACCCGCAGCCCTTCCACATGGACGCGGCGGCGGCGGCCGACGGGCCGTTCCAGGGGCTGATCGCCAGCGGTTTCCACACCCTGTCGCTGACCTTCCGGCTGATCCGCGACACCGGCATCATCACCGGCACCAGCCTTGGCGGCTCCGGCATGGACGAGCTGCGCTGGCTGCGGCCGGTGCGGCCCGGCGACACCATCCGCGCCCGGGTCGAGGTGGTGGAGACCATCCCGTCGCGCCGCGGCGGGCGCGGCACGGTGCGGCTGGCCTACACCACGGTGAACCAGCGCGGCGAGCCGGTGATGACCTGCATCATGAACCACATCATCGCCGGACGGGGCGGGCCGCAGACCGTCGAGGTCTGAACGCCGCGCCTCCCCCACCACGCCTTCGCCGCCTTCAGGCCCGCGCGGCCAGGGTGCGGATCGCCAGCGCGGCGGCGGAGGCGCGGTTTTCCACCCCCAGCTTGGCGAAGACCTGCTCCAGGTGCTTGTTCACCGTGCGCGGGCTGATGCCCAGGATCTCGCCGATGTCGCGGTTGGGCTTGCCGTTGGCGATCCACAGCAGAACCTCCGCCTCGCGCGCGGTAAGGCAGAGCGCGTCGCGGAGAATCGCCTCCTGCCGTCCGGCGGTCGGCTCGCTGAGGCGGAACAGGTATTCGTCGGGGTTGGCCGGGCTGAGATAGGTGAACTCCAGCCGCCGCACCCCCTCGCCGTCCGGCAGCTCCAGCGTGAAGGTCTCCGCCGAGGCGCCGGGGGAGGAGGATCGGCGCAGCCGGACCAGACCGGCGGCCAGGGAGGATGCCGCTTCGGGGCGCACGCCGTCGGGACCGGGCAGCAGGCCGCCGAGCAGCCGCTCCGCCTGCGGGGTGCACCACAGCAGCCTGCCCTCCCCGTCCGTCGCCAGCAGGAAGCGGCCGGTGGCGTCGAGCGCGGCGCGGGCGCCGTAGGCGACGCGGGCGTTGGTCAGATGGACGCGGATGCGGGCGATCAGCTCGTCCACCACGATCGGCTTGGTGACGTAATCGACGCCGCCGGCCTCCAGCCCCTTCACCACATGCTCGGTGTCGCTGAGGCCGGTCATGAAGATGACGGGGATGTGCGACAGGTGGGGAATCTGCTTCAGCCGCCGGCAGGTCTCGAAGCCGTCGAGGCCGGGCATCACCGCATCCATCAGGATCAGGTCCGGGGTGATCTGGCCGACGAGGTCCAGGGCACTTTCGCCGTCGACGGCGACCAGCACGGTCAGGTCGGCCTGTTCGATGGCCTCCGTCAGGAATCCCAGCGTGTCGGGAGTGTCGTCCACCACCAGGATCATGTCACGGCGCTTCATCCCGTCACGGCCCCATCTTCCGCCAGATCATCTTGGTCCAGATCGTCTTGATCCTGCGCGGCGTCGCGCTGCGCCGCCGCCTCTTCCACCGCACGCATATAGCCTTTCAGGTCGAAGGCGCGCACCAGCGTTCGCAGCCGCTCGACGAATTGCAGGGCGGCGGCGTCCTCCGCCTCGATCTCGCGCAGCTTGGCTTCGATCCCGCGAATATAGCCGATCCGGCCAAGCTGGCGCAGGTCGTCGAGATGCCGCAGCGCCGACTCCGGCGGGTGATTGGACGGCGTTTGATTGGACAGTTCTAGGGCTTGATCGGCCGGCGCGGGCGGCGGGGCAAGCGGTTCCGCCGGCTTTTCCGCCGCATGGAGCCATTCCAGGCCGGTCAGCGCCTGCAAGCGGTCGAGCAGCGCGTGGATCTCGATGGGCTTGGCGACGAAGGCGTCATGCGGTGCCCGGCCGTCGCCCGGCCCCTGCGCCTCGTAGGCGTTGGCGGAGACCATGATGATGCGGATACGGTCGGCGAACTGGCGGCGCAACTCCTCCGCCAGATCCCAGCCGCTCTCGCCGGGCATCGAGATGTCGAGCATGGCGACGTCCGGCTTGCACTGCGCGGCCAGTTCCAGGCAGGAGGCGGCGTCCGACGCGGTGAACAGCACGAACCCCAGCGGGCGCAGGATGTCGGTCATCAGCGCCAGATGGTCGCGGTCGTCGTCGGCCAGCAGGATGGTGATCTGCGGCCCGGCATAGCCGGTGATGGCGCGGCGCTCCACCTGCTCGCCCGGCCGGTGCATCGCCTCCGACAGCAGCAGGCGGACGGTGAAGACGCTGCCCCGCCCCGCTTCGCTGCGCACCGCGATGTCGCCGCCCATGATCCGGGTCAGCACCCGCGTGATGGTCAGGCCGAGCCCGGTGCCGGCCACCGCCCGCACTGCCGCGCCCCGCCCGCGCTCGAACGGTTCGAAGACGCGGTCGAGATCCTCGGCGCGGATGCCGATGCCGCTGTCGGCGATCTCGAACTCGGCGATCTGGCTGCGGTAGCGGACGGTCAGGGCGACATGGCCGCTCTCGGTGTATTTCACCGCGTTGGACAGTAGGTTGATCAGGATCTGCCGCAGGATCTTGCTGTCGGTGTGGACCCAGACCGGCAGATGCGGCACGCGGGCATAGCGGAACTCAAGCCCCTTGGCCGAGGCCTGGATGCGGAACATGTCGGCCAGCTGGTCGAGAAAGTCGATCAGCTGCACCTTGTCGCGGCTGAGCCGGCGCAGGCCCGATTCGATCTTGGAGATGTCGAGCAGTCCGTCGATCAGGTTCGACAGATGCTCCGCGCTGCGGCGGATGACGCGGACGGCGTCCTGCGGGCGCTGGGTGCTGTTGCTCTCCAGAAGCTGGGCATAGCCGGAGATGGCGTTGAGCGGCGCGCGGATCTCGTGGCTGACGCCGATGATGTAGCGGCTCTTGGCGGCGTTGGCGGCCTCCGCCACCTCCTTGGCCTTCTGGAGGGCCGCGTCGGTGCGCTCGTGGGCGGCGATCTCGTCCATCAGCATGGCGGTCTGGCGGCCGGTCTCCTCCTCCGCCTTGCGGCGGCTTTCATGGGCCAGCACCAAGAGCCAGGCGGCGACACCGGACAGGATGAACAGGCAGACGAAGACCGTGACCAGCGCGGTGTGGATCGCCGCCCGCTCCGCCGCGTCGGCATTGGCGTACTGGAAGTCGATGACCAGCAGCACCCCGCCCAGCACCAGCGAGAACAGCGTCATCACCCCGATGAAATGGCCGGTGCGGGTGTGGACCCCGGCGGCCATGCGCTTGGGCAGGACCCGTTGCAGGCTGTGGGCGATCTGGTCGGCGAAGCGGCTGTCGGTCTTGCACAGGTCGTGGCAGCGTGCCTCCAGCGTGCAGCAGAGCGAGCAGATCGGCGCGTCGTAGGCGGGGCAGAAGGCCATGTCCGGCCGCTCGAACTGGTTCTCGCAGATCGAACAGCGGACGGTCGCGCCATCGCCGGGCAGTTGAGAGGACTTGCGGGCGATGTAATAGCGGCCCCCGGTTTTCCAGGCGATCAGCGGGGCGGCGGCGAAGGCGACGACCAGCCCAATGAAGGGGGCCAGCGCCTGGGCCACCGGGCCGAGAAGGCCGAAGAAGGCGGTGGTGGAGCACAGAACCGACAGGCCCATGGCGCCGGTGCCGACCGGGTTGATGTCGTAGAGATGGGCGCGCTTGAACTCGATCCCCGGCGGGCTGAAGCCGAGAGGCTTGTTGACCGCCAGATCGGCGGCGACGGCGCCCAGCCAGCCGACCGCAACGTTGGCGTAGAGGCCAAGGATGCTCTCGATCACGCCGAGGATGCCGATCTCCATCAGCAGCAGGGCCAGCAGCACGTTGAACACCAGCCAGACGACGCGGCCGGGGTGGCTGCGGGTCAGGCGGGAGAAGAAGTTCGACCAGGCGATGGAGCCGGCATAGGCGTTGGTGACGTTGATCTTCATCTGGCAGACGACGACGAAGATGCCGGTCAGCGCCAGCGCCGCGACGGGGGAGCCGAACACGTCGAGAAAGGCCATGTGGTACATGCTGTTGGGCTGCACCGCATCCTCCACCGCCAGCCCGTGCTTGATGGCGAGGAAGGCCAGCAGCGACCCCGCCGCCAGCTTCAGGCTGCCGATCACCACCCAGCCCGGTCCGCCGGCCAGCAGCGCCGTCCACCAGCGCACCTTGCCGATGCGCGACTGCGAAGGCAGGAAGCGCAGATAGTCGACCTGCTCGCCGATCTGCGGCAGAAGCGAGAGCAGGACCGAGGCGGCCATGCCGAAGGGCAGCAGCGACAGCCCGCCGTCGGGGGCGTAAACGCCGGGCAGCGAGGTCCATTGCGCCAGGGTTTCGCGGTCGAGCAGGAAGAAATAGGCCAGCGGCACGCATTGCAGCAGGATCCACACCGGCTGCGTCGCCCATTGCATGCGGCTGATGAAGCGGATGCCGTAGACGGCGATGGGGATCACCGCCAGCGAACTGATGACATGGGCGACCGAGGCCGGGATGCCCAGCACCATGGTCAGCCCGGCCGACATGATGCTGGCCTCGATCGAGAACAGGATGAAGGTGAAGGAGGCGTAGACCAGCGAGGTGATGGTCGAGCCGAGATAGCCGAAGCCGGCGCCGCGGGCCAGCAGGTCGATATCCACCCCGGCCTTCGCCGCGTGATAGGTGATCGGCAGCCCGACCAGGATGCTGAGAACCGCCACCGCCAGGATGGCGGCCATGGCGTTCTCGAAGCCGTAGGTCAGGGTGACGGCGGCGCCCAGCGCCTCGCAGGCCAGGAAGGAGATGGCGCCGAGCGCGGTGTTGGCGACCCGCCACGCGCTCCAGCGCCGCGCCCGTTCCGCGGTGTAGCGGAGCGCGTAGTCCTCCAGCGTCTGGTCGGCGGCGAGCTGGTTGTATTGCCGGCGTTCACGGACGATCCGTTGCCTCGCGCTCATGCCCGTCCGCCGTTCCCGCCCGTCGCCTGTGGTGGTCCGCATCGTCGGGAGTTTCCCGGTGCTTGGCAAGGTGCAAGCGCGTTGACAGCACCGGAGCCGCCCTCTAGCTGTCGAACCCCATGACCCGGAAAATCTCTGGAAGCCCAAGCATGACCGTCGAGCTTGTCGTTTGTGAAACCTGCCGCCGGCCGGAAGACCCGCCCGACGCCACGCGGCCGGGGGCGGAGCTGGTGGCGCTGATGGAGCGGGCGCTGGCCGACCAGCCCGATCTGGCGGCGCTGGTGCGGCTGCGGCCGATGCGCTGCCTGATGAGCTGCCGGCGCCCTTGCGCCGTCGCGGTGCGCTCCGCCGCGCGGATGAGCTATGTGCTGGGCGACTTCGCCCCGGACGAGATGACGGTGGAGACGCTGACCGCCTATCTGCGCGCCTATGCCGCCACCGATGATGGGATCGTTCCGTTCAAGCAATGGCCGCAGGGCGTCAAGGGTCGTTTCGTTTCCCGACTCCCGCCGCTGGAGGAGCCGGACGGTCGGGTTTGACACATCGGGGCGGCGGTCCAATTATTGTTGGCAAGACCAACGATTTTTCGCCCTTACGGGCGGGGAGGAGCGCCCGATGAAGGTCGACCCCGAGGTCCTGAATTGCGCCACCGGCCTGCTGCACATCGCGCGCGAGGCGGAACGCTCCAACGGCTGGGAAGCCGGCGACCTGCTGCGCACCACGCTGCGCCTGCTGGTGGTTGCCGGCGCCGACGGCCATGGCTGGGACGCCGACGACCTGTCGGAGGAAGTCCGCGATCTGGTGGAAGCTGTGCGGACGACCAATGCGGACGATGGGGCGTTCGGGGGCGCGTTCGGGGATGGGGAGATGGTGGTGCATTGAGGGGGGCGCTTGTCGCCGGGGAGAGTTAGACCCCCACCCTAACCCTCCCCCGTTGGGCGGGGGAGGGGATAAGTGCTTGTTCGGGAGAGTGGCGGCAGTCCCTCCCCCGCCCAGCTCTCGCACAAAGCTTCGCTTTGTGCTGACGCGGCAGGCGGACCGCAGGTCCGCTGAGAGCGGGG
>NZ_LGQU01000034.1:0-10996 GCF_003115935.1 Azospirillum sp. TSH20 | reverse complement strand
CGGAGGGGGCGGCGGGGCCGGCTTCGCGACGGGGGGTGGCGGAGGGGGAGGCGGAGGAGGAGGGGAGGGCGCCACGTCGGCGGGCAGCGGTTCCGCCCGTTCCGCCACCTCCGGCACGCTGTCGAACAGCGCGTCGATGGCGTCCTGGCTGACCTCCGGCCCGCCCAGCTGCGGACCGTTCAGCAGATGGGCGTCGGGGCGGGTGTCGCCCAGCTTGCGGTGCGAGGCCACCTCGCCATGGTGCTGCTCGGGGGCGACGGCCAGCCGCTCGACGCCCCAGATTTCGATCATCGTGTTCACGCGCTCTTCTATGTAGCGCAGCGTGTTGACGACCTTGGTGGTGCGCTGGCCGGTGATGTCCTGGAAGGAGCAGGCGGTCATGATCTCGATGCACCACGCCTCGATCGCGTCGATCCGTTCGGCCAGATCGGCGTCGTCGCGCGGGATCGACATGGTGATTTCCTGGATCTTCTCCGTCGCGTTCAGGATGTCGGTGGTGGCGCGTTCGGTGGCGGCGACGATCTCGTCCAACTCGCCGGTCGCCGCCTCGATGCGGTTGGACCCGGTGTCGGTCGCCTTCAGGGCCGCGATGTCACTGCGCGCCTCGCGCACCACCTGGGTGATGGCGGTCAGCTCCTGCTGGATGCGCGGGTCCTCGCCGGGGACGAAGGACGTGAAGGCGCTGGACGAGGTGCCGCTCAGCCGGTCGACCTGACCTTCCAGCCTGTCGACCAGCCGGTGGAACTCGTCGGAGGCGACGACACGGCTGCGCCGGTCGCGCATGCGCAGGAAGGCCCGCCCCCGCGCCGTCTGCGACAGGGCCTCTTCCATCTGCAGATACTCTTGCTCGGTCAGTTCGAGCAGTGACCCGCCGCTCATAGCGCTCAACCCGTTTTCGACAGCCGCGCCTCCCCGGCATGTCCGGGGGCTGCGCCGACCCTGTCCTATACCACCCAATTTCTTTACCGGGAGTTTCCGCCGTCGCCGCGCTATCATCGCCGCAACGGGGCGGACAGAGGGTGGATAACCTTGAACCGCCTTCCTTTTTGCCCCAAATCAGCCCGATCCAGCGACGATCTCGACAAGAAATTCCCAGCAAGAAAGGATTAAGGCCATGAAGAGGGCGGTGCGTCCGGTGGTGTTTGCTGCGGCGGTCGGACTGGCGGCGGTGACCGGCGGCGCGCTGGTCGCCCCGGCCGACTCGGTGCTGGGCCGGCTCGGTTCCGCCTTCGGCCTCGGCGCCTCGCCCGCGGCGGCGGCACTGCCTCTGGGCGCGGTCGGCGGTGGCACCATCGCCCCGATGCTGGAGCAGGTGACGCCGGCCGTCGTGAACATCTCGGTGCTGAGCCAGGCACCCCAGGCGGAAAACCCGCTGCTGCGCGACCCCTTCTTCCGCCGCTTCTTCAACCTGCCGGACCAAATGCCGCAGTCCCGTCCGCAGGTCAGCGCCGGGTCGGGCGTGATCGTCGACGCCCGCAACGGCTATGTCGTCACCAACAACCATGTGGTGGAGAACGCGCAGGAGATCGCCGTCACCCTGAAGGACCGCCGCCGCCTGCGCGCCAAGCTGATCGGCCGCGACGCCGCCACCGACATCGCCCTGCTGCAGATCAAGGCGGAGGGGCTGACTGCGCTGCCGCTCGGCGACTCGGACCGCTCACAGGTCGGCGACTTCGTCGTCGCCATCGGCAACCCGTTCGGGCTGGGGCAGACGGTGACCTCCGGCATCGTTTCCGCACTCGGCCGCAGCGGGCTGAAGATCGAGGGGTACGAGGATTTCATCCAGACCGACGCCTCGATCAATCCCGGCAATTCCGGCGGCGCGCTGGTCAATTTTCAGGGCGAGCTGATCGGCATCAACACCGCCATCATCGGCCCGGCCGGCGGCTCGGTCGGCATCGGCTTCGCCGTGCCGGTCAGCATCGTGCGGTCGGTGATGGAACAGCTGCGCGAGTATGGCGAGGTGCGGCGCGGCCGGTTGGGCGTGGCCATCCAGGACCTGACGCCCGACCTTGCGGAAAGCATGAGCCTGAAGGGCGACGAAGGCGCGCTGATCGCCAAGATCGAACGCGGCTCGCCGGCCGACAGCGGGGGCTTGCGCAGCGGCGACGTGGTGATCGCGGTCGACGGCCGGCCGGTGCGCAGCGCCACCGATTTCCGCAACCGCATCGGTCTTCTGCGCGTCGGCACGCCGGTGCAGTTGACGGTGATGCGCGAGGGCGGGCAAAAGTCCGTCACCGTCCGCACCGCCCGCTGACCATTAAGGAGCCACCCCGTACCGGCATGATGCGTTCCAACCCACCCCGCCGCCCGGCAGCCCCGCCGGCGCCCACGCCCGGCCGCAGCGCGGCCCAGAGGCAGCGCGAGATCGCGACGCTGCTGATGCGGCTCGACGCCATGCTGAAGCAGTCGGCGGAACTGGCGCAGACGGCGCGCGAGCGGGTGTCGGTCGGTGGGCTTGCCCGCTATCGCCGCTTCAGCCGGCGGGTGCGCGACTTCTTCGCGCTGGCCGCCCTGACGCAGGAGCGGCTGGACGCGGCACCGGAGGAGATGGAGGATCTGATCGATCCCATGACCACCGCGCTGGAGCGTCTGCACGCCCGCATGGTGGTCCAGTTCGTGGAGGGCAGCGCCGGCTTCTTCGCCAGCTTCGCGCGGGTGAAGGCGCTGCCCATCGGCACCCACGAGATGTGCGGGGTGGAACTGCGCGGCGTGCTGGAGATCCGCAAGTTCCTCGACGATCCGCTCTATGAGGGGGAGCGGGGACAGGCGCTACGCACCGAGGCCGACCGCATCGCCGCCCTGATCCGCCGCGTGATGGATCGTATTCCGCCGCTGCCCGATTTCGGCGACGAACCCAGCATCGGCCCGCGCGGCACGCTGAACAGTCCGTTGAAGGGGCCCAATGCCCATATGCCGCCCGGCCGCGCCGTCGCCCGACCGGCTGCGGCACGGCCGGCCAACATGCCGCCGCCCGCTCCACCGGCGCCGAACCCCAGCACCGAAGTCCGTTCGCTGAGCCTCGACCAGTTCGAGGACGACGAGGAGGAATAGGAAGGGAAGGGGGCCGGATCGACGGTCCTGCCCCCCTTTTTCCCTAACGGCCCCTTTTTAACGGCGGTGCTTGCCCTCATCCGCCGTCAATGCGCCGACCGCAGCGCCGGCGGCACCGCCCAGCAGGCCGCCATAGATCGCGCTGCCGCCGGTGACGGCGCCGATGGCCGCACCGCCCGCCGCACCGATGGCGCCGCCGGTCAGCGCGCGGTTCTCGCGATGATTCAGGTTCGAACAGCCGCCGAGCAGGGTCGCGCCGATCAGCAGCGCCGTCGCCCCGGTGGTGAATGTCCGCGTGGTGGTCTTCATCGGTCTCTTCCTTCAAGCATAGGCACGGCAACATGAGGAACCGCCGCCGATGCCGCGTCGTCGGGCAAGGCTGGACGGTCAAGCTTATGTTTGGTGCGCGCCGCCGTCCGGTGCTGTGACCATTTCGAGGTATCCGCACTATCCGGCCGGAGCATTCCCCTTCCTTTGGCGTTCTAAAGTCGCGGAAGATGGCGACGAAGTTCAGGTGTCCGCGGCCGCCAAAGTATGCGGGCGCCAATTCCCTTTGTTTTGCTATGGTTATTGAATTGTTTAGCAAGACTGCATCAACTGTGTGCGAGCCATTACAAAGAGACGCAAATTTCACGATGAAAAATCATTGTGGATTGTCTAGTACGTCCTTTCGACTCCGAAACATGAGCATTTGGGAAACAGAGATCGGCTGTAGGCGTGGGTGCATGGACACTCCGCAGCAAAAGGCCGGCACAGGGAAGACCAGAGATGACGATCAGCGACAGGGACTTGAATAGGGGCGGGCCAGCTCGCCTGCCATCCGCAACGCCGCCCGATGCACAAATGGGGCGCATCATTGAAATGGCGTTCACCGGTTTGTGGGTGATCCGGCGGCAGGGCGCCTTGGCGGAAGTCGGCGGGCGGCTCTCTTGGCCCGATCGCGCTTCGTTGGAACGCGCGGCGGCGGAAGCCGGCATCCCGCTGTCCGGCGACATCATCCACACCGGCCGACTCAATGCCGACCATCGATAGGAGACAGTCCATTCTCCTTCCGGGGGATGGGAAAGCGACGAACGGACAGTTGCGCAGGTGACAGGCTTCTTCCAATATCCGATGGATCGTCGGCCGTCAGAACTGGACGTTCCGCAATCTCCGCTTCATTGGGGCCTATGGAAGACATCGACCGCCAAAGAACGCTTGCCTATTTCGAAAGGCTGGGAAAAGAGCGGGTTCGACTCTACACCGCCATCGATTGCGAGCGTTATCTCGGTGACTGGCAGGTCCGTGAATTGGCCGACCAGTGGCTTGACGCCAAGAATGCGGAAGACAGGCCGCGCTTGCTGGGCCGGCCGTTGTGGCGGCGGCTGTTGGCCGACCGCCGTCCCTGACCGTTCTTCCCTTCAACCCCGCTTCGGAATTGGCTCCGGCCGTCCGGTCACCCATCGGGCCGGCGTGACGTCGAAGGCGTAGAGGGCGGCGATGCCTCCTCCGTCCGGCCGGATGGTGTGATAGGCCGTCCCGTCGATCCGCATAAAACCTACCCCTCCTTGCCGCTTCAAGCTCCGCCCCAGCCCTACCAATGCGGGATGACTTTGTCGGCACCCCACAATAGGTGGTGGCCGCTGCCGCTTCAACACGGGTAGCGTTCGGCGGAACCGTCACCCGCCGGGCGGTGTTACCGTTTCCGGCTAAGCAAGAAGTGGCCGTATCCCCACATGGTTTCCGAAACGATGCCGTTGCGCGCGCTGCGTTCCCATTCCTCCCCGCTCTACCGGCTGCCCGGTTCGGCGCTGGTCCTGATTGCCTGCACCGCCGCGGTTCTGCTGACCATCGGGCTGTCGGCGGTCTTCGCCTGGCGTGACCGCGACGAGGCGGTCCGGCAGGCGACCGGCGTCGCCGGCAACATCGGACTGCTGGCGGCGGAGCATGCCGCCCGGCTGATCGAGTCGGGGGACCTGCTGCTGACCCAGACGGCGACGCTGGCCGGTCCGGCCGGGATGCCGCTGCCCGACGATGCGGCGACGCGCGACCGCATGGCCCTGCTGGCGGCCAGCGCCCCCCATGTGGTCGGGCTGGAGATCCGCGACCCGTCGGGTGCGCTGCGGCTGTCGAGCCTGCCCGAGGCGGCGCCGGGCGGCGCCCGGCCGGCATTGAAGCCGGACGGCATGGCCATCGGTATCGGGCGGATGGGCGGGCAGATGGGCGGGGGGTCGGGCGGACGGTCGGTCATCACCCTGGCGCGCCCCCTGCCGGGTGCGGCAGGCGGCGCACCGCGGGGCTGGGCGGTGGCCGGACTGGACGCGCGGGCCTTCCGCGACGTCTACCGCTCGCTCGACGTCGGCTATGGTCACAGCATCGCCATCCTGCAGCCGGATGGCACTCCGCTGCTGCGCGAGCCGGAGGGCGGCGGCATCATAGGCGGCAATGCGGGAGACGACACCGCCAGCCATGCCGACGACATCGTCGTCACCCGCCCGGTGGGCGACACCGGCCTGTCGGCCACGGTGACCATCGCCACCGGCAGTGTTCTGCGCCGCTGGAGCGAGCGGCTGTGGATCTACGCGGCCTTCGCCGCTGCGGCTTGCGCCACGGTCGCGGTGATCGGCGCCCTCGCCATCCAGCGCGCCCGGCGCGAGCGCGAAGCCGAGGACGCCCTGCAGCACGCCTACGACACGCTGGAGGAGCATGTCCACCAGCGCACCGCCCAGCTGGAGCGCGCCAACGCCCAGCTGGAGGCGGCGGTGACCGACAAGGAGGTCCTGCTGAAGGAGGTTCAGCATCGGGTGAAGAACAACCTGCAGGTCATCTGCAGCCTGCTGCGCCTGCAGGCGGCCCGTATCGACGAGCAGGCCCGCCGCGGCTTCGACGAGAGCCTGCGCCGCATCCAGACCATGAGCCTGCTGCACGAGCTGCTCCACCGCTCCGACGAGCCGGCGCACATCAACTTCGCCGACGCGCTGCGCCAGATGTGCGACGGGCTGGTCCGCTCCGACAATCCGACCGCCGCCCGGCTGGAGTTGGAGGCGCAGGACTGGATCGTCGACGCCGACCGCGCCACGCCGCTGGCCATCGCCACCAGCGAGCTGGTGTCGAACGCGCTGCTGCACGCTTTTCCGCACGGGCATCCCGGCACCGTCCGTGTGATGCTGGAGCGTGACGAGGCCGGCATGCGGCTGATCGTGCGCGACGACGGCGTCGGGCTGCCCGCCGGCATGCCGAGCCAGCACAAGCGTCCCGGCCGCGGCGGTTCCAGCAGCGGCCTCGGCCTGAATCTGGTGCAGGCGCTGTCCCACCAGGCCGGCGCCACGCTGAAGATCGAGCGTGACGGCGGCACCATCTTCACCCTGACCATTCCCGAGCAGCCGGCCCGCCAGCGGGCCAAGACGGCGGCCTGAGGAAATACCCGCCTGAAATGGAAAGGGCCTCCCCATCCTGCCGGACGGGGAGGCCCTGAACCTCAGTCGTGAACCACCGTGCGACGGTGCCCGCAACTACTCCAGCATGCTGCGCAGCATCCAGGCGGTCTTGTCGTGGATTTGCAGGCGCTGGGTCAGCAGGTCGGCGGTCGGCTCGTCGCTGCCCTGTTCGGCCAGCGGGAAGACGCTGCGGATGGTGCGGGCGGCGGCCTCGTGGCCTTCGACCAGCTGGCGGATCATGTCGTTCGCCTTGGGAACGCCCGCCTCTTCCTTGATCGAGGCCAGCTGCGCGAACTGCGAGAAGCTGCCCGGCGCCGGATAGCCCAGCGCGCGGATGCGCTCCGCGATCTCGTCCAGCGCGGTCCACAGCTCCGTGTACTGGGTCATGAACATGGTGTGGAGCGTGTTGAACATCGGCCCGGTGACGTTCCAGTGGAACGAATGGGTCTTGATGTAGAGCGCGAAGGTGTCGGCCAGAACCTTGTTCAGCCCTTCGGCGATGGATTTGCGGTCTGCGTCCGAGATCCCGATGTCGATCTTCATTCTTCGATCCTTCTTGTTGGGTCCTGCATTATACCCCGGCATTGGCGCAGCCGTCGGCGGCCGCCGCCCCGCGGTCCCGGGACAACAGCTTGGGCGCAGGCGGATCGTTTCAAGTCTGATGCGACCAAACTTCGCGCCCCATCGTCGAGGATGGGTGATGCGACTCCGGCCAGTTCCCCCTCAACCCGCACGCAGCCGGCCGATGAAGTGCGTCACCTCGCGGTTCAGCGTCGATGCCTGACCGTCCAGCAGTTCGGCGGCGCGCAGGACCTCGCCGGCGGCGGTGCCGGTCTCCCCGGCGCTGGTCGACACCGTCGCGATGGTCTGCGAGACCTCGGCGGTGCCGGCGGCGGCCTCCTGCACGTTGCGGGTGATCTCCTCCGTCGCGGCGGCCTGCTGTTCCATGGCGCCGGCGATGGAGCCGACGATCTCGTCGATGCCGACCACCGTCTCGCCCACCCCCTTGATGGCGGCGACGGCGGCCCCGGTCACCTGCTGCATGGAGGTGATCTGGGTGCCAATCTCCTCGGTCGCCTTGGCGGTCTGGGTGGCGAGGCTCTTCACCTCGCTCGCCACCACGGCGAAGCCCTTGCCCGCCTCGCCCGCCCGCGCCGCCTCGATGGTCGCGTTCAGCGCCAGCAGGTTGGTCTGGGCGGCGATGGAGTTGATGAGGCCGACGATCTCGCCGATGCGGTTGGCGGCGTCGGACAGGCCGACGACATGGGCGTTGGTCTCCTCCACCGCCCGCACGGCGCCGCGCACCATGTCGAAGGAGCGGCGGACCTGACCGCCGATCTCGGCGATGGAGGCCGACATCTCCTCCGTCGCGGCGGCAGCCGTCTGGACGCTGCTCCCCGCCTGGGCGCTGGCGGCGGCGACGGTGGCGGCCTGCCGGTTGGCGCTGTTGGCGCGTTCCAGCATGCCGGCGGCGTTGCTGCGCACCTGATGGGCGCCGGCCCCCACCTGCTGCACGACCTCCGCCACGCGGGCCTCGAACAGATCGGCCAACTCCCGGATGGCGCGGTGTTTTTCCGCCTCGGCCTCCGCCTTCTGGCGCTGCTGGTCGGCGGTCAGCCGCTCCACCTCGCGCGCGTTGGTCTGGAACACCTCCAGCGCGCGGGCCATGGCGCCGATCTCGTTGCGCATCCAGCCGCCCTCGACCGCGGTGTCGAGCTTTCCGGCGGCCAGATCGGCCGTGTTGCTGGACAGTCGCTGCAGCGGCCGGGTGATGGACCGCGCCAGCAGAAGCCCGGCCGCCATCATCGCCGCCAGCAGCCCGGCCATCACCAGCGCGAAATCGCGGCGGGCGGCGGCCGCGGCATCGCGGGTGGCCTGGGTGGCGGCGGCGGTGGAGCGGCCGATGGACTCCTGCGTCTCCATCACCTTGGCGGTCAGGGCAGCGAACTGGTCGTCGGTGTGGGCCATCATCGGGATGCCGATCAGGCGGTCGATGGCCGCCATCTGGTTCATCTCGTCGACCGCCTTGGCATAGGCGCCGATCCGCGCCGACACCTCGTCCAGCATCGCCCGCTCCGCCTCGGCCAGCGGCAAGGCGCGCAGTTCCGCGATGCCGGTGCGCGCCTTGCCCAGGTTGGCGGCGATGGCGTCGCGCATGGCCTGCAGCTTCGCCTCTTCGATGCCGGAGCCGGACAATGCCAGATGCCGCGACACGTCGCTGTGGATGACATAGGCGATGGCGACCAGCCGGTCGACCCGGCCCAGCCGCTCCGCCGCCTCGCGGTGGATGCCGTCCACGGCACCCAGCGCCTGCTCCGACTGGCGGTCGGCCAGCACCAGCGCCGCCACCGTCAGGACGATCCCCATCAGGGGAGCCGCAAAGACCCGGCCCGCCACCGACAGGCCCGACAGACGCGCAAAGACACCGCCGTTCATGCTCACCCCCAACAGCTCTACCGGTCGATCACCGCCCTATGCGGCAGCATTCACTTGTAGATGCCGACATAGGCGACCAGTTCCTGGCCGGGCACGCGCTTCACGTAGGTGATCTTCGGTTCGATCTTGTTGCTGGCCGGGTTCAGCCAGCGATACTCGACCCAGCCCTCGTCCTTCTCCTTGGCGACAGCCAGCACGTCCTGGACGATGAAGCGGCCGTCCGGGTCCTTGACGTTGATGACGCTCTGGCCGACGCCGGCCGGGCGCGGCGGATAGACCTTCCAGACGCCGGCAAAGTCGATGACGTTGACGTAGATCTCGCCGTGCTTGAACGGGCCTTCGGCGTTGAAGGCCTTGGCGGCCTCGTCCAGGCCCTGGGCGGCGATCAGTTCCGCCGCCTTCAGGGTGATGGACTTGGCGTCCTCCTGCGTCGGCTTGGCATCCTGGGCGACGGCGGGGGTGGACAGAGGGACCGTAACGACAGTCCCGACGGCAATCAGGGCGACCGCCAGCAAACGAAACCACAGGCGCATGTGCTCTTTCCCCAGGGAGTGGGGGGCGGACGGCGGACGCCGGGCGCCCCATCGATTGTTATCCGGCCGTCATCGCCTTGATCGCGCGGCCATTATCACCGGAGGCTACTAGCAGAAGGTTTCATGCATTTGTCCGCCACATTTCGACGCGCTCATATTGCGTTGCAACATGACAATATTACGAACGATTCATCGCATGACGCAGCTGCAGGCGGTATTCCGTTCAGTTTGAACGCCTTAAACGGTGGGCTGGTAATGTCGGAGGCGGGCAAATAGGCCGGGCGCCGTTCGATGCGGCCAATCGACGCATTGGCCGGGCGGCCGCTTCGCGCGTGACGGTTTGCCGCCCCTTTTTTCCATCGACAGCCGCGCCGTTCGGGTGGAGCATCGGAGGTCCGATGCGGGCGCTCCGCCGGCCCCGGACCCGATGCGCGTTTCCGCCACGCGTCCGCCGCCCCCCGATCCGGACGTGCCTGTCTTCTGGAAGTGCCAGTTTTCTGGAAGTGCCATTTTCAAACGGACTTGTCTGAAGAGCCACACGCGAACGGGCCGCCCCGGCGGCCGGCGCCGGCGGCCCATCTCCGGCCCAGGCTCCGTCCCCGGTCACGACAGCCCGAAGCTTCGACGGGAGGTGTGAATGCCGCATACGCAAATCCGGACGGCGCGCTGCGCGGCGCTGGTCGGCCCCTATCTCGCCGGCAAGACGACGCTGCTGGAAAGCCTGCTGTTCGCCGCCGGGGCCGTCACCCGCAAGGGCAGCGTGCGCGACGGCAACGCCGTGGGCGACAATTCGCCGGAGGCGAAGGCCCGGTCGATGAGCACCGAGTTGAACGTCGCCTCCTTCGACTACCTGGGAGAACGCTGGTCGATCCTGGACTGCCCCGGCTCGGTGGAGCTGACGGGGGAGGCGCAGGCGGCGCTGATGGCCGCCGACATCGCCGTCGTGGTGGCGGAGGCCGCGCCGGAGAAGGCGGTGCTGCTGGCCCCGCTGTTCAAGATGCTGGACGACCACCGCATCCCGCATCTGCTGTTCATCAACAAGATCGACTCGCTGGGCGACCTGCGCGTGCGCGACGTCGTCGCCGCCTATCAGGAGGTCTCGGCCCGCAAGCTGGTGTTGCGCGAGGTGCCGCTGCGCGAGAACGGCCAGATCACCGGGCTGGTCGATCTGGTCAGTGAACGCGCCTGGCGTTTCAACCCGCACAAGCCGTCCGATCTGGTGGCCCTGCCCGACAGCGCCCGCGACTGGGAGGCGGAGGCGCGGCAGGCGATGCTGGAATCGGCCGCCGATTTCGACGACGGCCTGCTGGAAAAGCTGCTGGAGGACATGGCCCCCGACAGTGCCGAGCTGTACGAAACGCTGGCGCACGAACTGGCCGACGACCTGATCGTCCCCGTCTTCTTCGGATCGGCGGAGAACGACAACGGCATCCGCCGCCTGCTGAAGGCCCTGCGGCACGAGGGACCGGAGGTCGACACCACCGCGGCCCGCATCGACATTCCCGCCAATACGGCGGTGGCGGCGCAGGGGGGGAAGACGATGATGGGCTCCCATGC
>NZ_LGQU01000106.1:0-11053 GCF_003115935.1 Azospirillum sp. TSH20 | reverse complement strand
ACTTCCGCCGGGCGGTTTCCCCGTCCTCGGATTCCCGGTAGCGTTCGTGCAGCAGCAGGAGAGCGTGATCGCTGTGCGAACCGGTTGCAAGTGCTGCGACAGCAAACTTCAAGAGCTCCGCGTAGAGCGCGTCGTTGTTCGAAAAGCCATGCGATGACGACATGGTCGTCTCCACAGAACTGTCACGGAGTGGCTTCACAGAGTGACGGGGGCGATAAGGCAATCCACTTGGAAACCGAAATCTGCACCCCTGCAAATGTGGACGATTTGACATGGATCAAGCTTGCGGAAACCCATACCAAAGAGCCGGCGGCCTACTCAAAACGACAAGGTTTTGAAAAACCGGCGTGGAATTTCGGGGTTCCGGAGCAACCGTCCGGCCGTCGCCGTCAGGTCGTCGCCGTCAGGTCGTCAGTTGTGTACGGACGGACGGGCGCGGGCATCCTTCGGGGCACACCGACTGCCGTGCTTGTCCGGGAGAAAAGGTGGCGTAGGATCCGCTCCCGGTCTCCTGAACAGGGCGCCAAAGGGCGCAGGGCAGGGCAGGGAGGGCATCATGGCGCAAGCGGATCTGGCGTGGCTGCGGACCCTTTACGAGCGTTATAGCTCCGGCGAGGTCCAGGCGGTGTTCGATTACCTCTCGCCCGATGTTGAATGGGTTTCCAACCGGGTGTCGCCCGTCTTCGCTCCCATTTCCGGGACTTTCCGGGGAGAGGCGGGCGTTCGCCGCTATTTCGACGGGCTGACCCGGGATTGGAGCATCGATCGTCACGACATGTTGGACTTCACGGTCGAAGGCGACGATGTCCGGGTGAGGAATCTGGTCGGCGCCACCTACCGCAAGACCGGCAAGCGGATCGAGACGGTGACCCACCACCATTTGCATGTGAAGGACGGCCGCATCGAACGCTTCGAAGAAAAGTTCGACGATGCCGTCGTCGCCTTGGGATGCGAAGCCGAGTGCGGCGGGGACGCGGGAGCCGCCGCCAAGCTTCCGGGCTGAGGCCGGAGGGCTCAGGCGAGGTCGACGAGCGTCGGTTCGTATCCGAGCCGGGCGAGGAAAGCCGACAGGTCGTTGGGATGCATCGACAGCGTCGCGCGGTTCGTCATCGGGTGGAAATTGACGGTGTCGCCGGCGAGAACGCGGCGCTCCAGCACCAGACGGACGCGGCGCTCCTTGTCCGCCACCAGGGCCAGCGGGCTGACGCCGCCCGGCTCGATCGACAGCACCTGCTCCAGCGTGACCGGGGAGGCGAAGGACAGCTTGGCCGAGCCGATGACCGGGGCCAGTTCCTTCATGTTCACCGACTGATCGTGCGGCAGCACGACCAGCCACAGAACGCCCTTGGCATCCTTCAAAAGCAGGTTCTTGGTGTGCACGCCGGGGACGCTGCGCCAGTGTTCCTCGGCGTCGGCGACGGTCCGCACCGGCGGATGGGCGTGCAGGCGCATCGGCGTCGACGCGAGGGCGAGTTCCCGGCACAGCTCTTCGGGAATGCCGGCTTCACGCCAGTGCAGTTGCATGGTGTCGCTGTCGTCAAGCATTTGGCCCATCCTTGTCTGTCCGGCAAACCCGGAACGCGGTTCTTGCCGCAGTGAGCGTCGGGGTCGTGGCGGATGTTCTGCGCTCACGAGCGTTGCGTCGATCCCAGCATGGCAAAGGGATCCACCCGCCGATTGTACGGATGCGTCACCGGCATTGCATGAAACGGCCGAGTGGCTTGGCCTGAGGGGAGAGCCTCAGCCCTTGCGGAAGACGGACGGGGTCATACCGCGGCGTTCCTTGAAGGCGCGGACGAAGTGCGAGGAATCGCAGAATCCGACGGCGGCGGCGATCTCCGTCACCGACTGTTCGGTGTTGCGCAGCAGGAACTCCGCATGCTCCAGCCGCATGATCCGGTAGGCCTCGGTCGGAGTCATGCCCAGCGCATTCTGGAAATGCCGTTCCATCTGGCGCCGGGCCGCACCCAGCCGGCGCGCCATCTCCGCCACCGACAAGGGCACGTCGATGTTCTGCTGCATCAGCAGCAGCGCCTTTCGCACCACCTCGTCATTGGTGGAGAAGTCGAGCGGGATGCCGGGCTGCGGCTTTTCCCCGCGCAGCGCGTCGTCGATGATCATGATGTGCAGGCTTTTGCGCGCCTGGGCGCGGCCGACATGCTTTTCGACCAGATATGCTGCGAGATGGGCCGAGCTGGTCCCGCCAGAGCAGGTCAGCCGGTCGCGGTCGACGATGAAGATCTGGTCGGACACCGGCATGATGCCGTCGAACTGCTCCAGGAAATCGGCGTGATGGAACCAGCTGATGCAGCAGCGGTATCCATCCATCAGCCGGGCACGCTGCAAAATGAAGGCGCCGGTGCAGACGCCGACCAGCGGGATCTTCGCTGCCGCCGCCTGGCGCAGATAGCGGATGTAGTCGGGGCTGAGGTTGGAAATCTCGTCGATCAGTCCGCCGACCACGACGATGTAGTCGAACTTGGCCGGGTCGCCCAGCCGTTCGGTCGGCTGAACCAGCATGCCGCAACTGGACGCCACCGGCCGCATCTGGTCCGACAGCACGGCCCACTCGCACAGGATCGGCCGGCTGCGGTCGCCCTCGTCGGCGGCGAGCCTCAGCACGTCGACGAAATTCGCGAAGGCGCACAGCGTGAAGCGGTGGGCGAGGATGAAGCCGACGGACAGGCGCGGTGCCGCCGGGCGGTCCGGGAACCGGCCGGCCCTGGAGACATTCGTCCTGATGCCGCCTGCCGCAATGGTGTTCGTCATGTGACCTCCGGCGGACACAGCGTCGCACGGGTGACATTAAACTGACGCATCCGTTCTGTCCAACAAAGGGTCGCTTCCCGATACTGTCAGCACGTTGAACTTCGCGGTGCTGCCATGACCCGCTTCTCATTCTCCTCGCTGTTGACGAACGCGCTGACCGGCAACAAGAACTGGCAGCCTCAATGGCCCGACGCGGAGCCGAAATCCGAATATGACGTCGTGATCGTCGGCGCGGGCGGGCATGGTCTGGGTGCGGCCTATTACCTCGCCAAGGAACACGGCATCACCAATGTCGCGGTGGTGGAGAAGGGCTGGCTCGGCGGCGGCAACACCGGCCGCAACACCACCATCATCCGCTCCAACTACCTGTACGACGAAAGCGCCCGGCTCTACGAGCATGCGATGAAGCTGTGGGAAGGGCTGAGCCAGGAGCTGAACTACAACGTCATGTTCTCGCAGCGCGGCGTGATGATGCTGGCGCACACGGTGCACGACATCCAGAGCTTCAAGCGCCACATCCATTCCAACCGCCTGAACGGCATCGACAACGAGTGGCTGACGCCGGAGCAGGCCAAGGAATACTGCCCGCCGCTGAACATCACGGCGAACGCCCGCTATCCGGTGATGGGCGCGGCGCTGCAGCGGCGCGGCGGCACCGCCCGCCACGACGCGGTCGCCTGGGGCTATGCGCGGGGAGCGTCGGCGCGCGGGGTCGACATCATCCAGAACTGCCCGGTGACGGCGATCCGCCGCGACGCTTCCGGCCGAGTCACCGGCGTGGAGACGGCGCGCGGCTTCATCAAGGCCAAGAAGGTCGCGGTGTCGGCCGCCGGCAACACCTCTGTGGTGATGGACACCGCCGGCGTCCGGCTGCCGCTGGAAAGCTATCCGCTGCAGGCGCTGGTGTCGGAGCCGGTGAAGCCGGCCTTCCCCTGCGTGGTGATGTCCAACACCGTTCATGCCTACATCAGCCAGTCCGACAAGGGCGAGCTGGTGATCGGGTCGGGCACCGACCAGTACACCTCCTACAGCCAGCGCGGCGGTCTGCCGCTGATCGAGCACACGGTCGCTGCGATCTGCGAGGTGTTCCCGATCTTCAACCGCATGCGCATGCTGCGCAAATGGGGCGGCATCGTCGACGTCACGCCCGACCGCTCGCCGATCATCGGCAAGACGCCGGTGCCGGGGCTGTACGTCAATTGCGGCTGGGGGACCGGCGGCTTCAAGGCGACGCCGGGGTCGGCGAACGTCTTCGCCCACACCATCGCCCGTGACGAGCCGCACCCGATCAACGCGCCCTTCACGCTGGAACGCTTCAAGACCGGCCGGCTGATCGACGAGGCCGCCGCCGCCGCCGTCGCGCATTGAGGAAACGACCATGCTGCTCATCCGCTGCCCATATTGCGAAGCCGAGCGCCCGGAGCTGGAGTTCACCTATGCCGGCGAGGCGCACATCGCGCGACCGGCGGACCCGTCCGCCCTGTCCGACGACGAATGGCGCGACTTCCTGTTCATCCGCACCAACCCGCGCGGCCGGCATTTCGAACGCTGGCGCCACATGCATGGCTGCGGCCGCTTCTTCAACGCGGTGCGCGACACCGTGACCGACAAATTCGCCATGACCTACAAGGCGGGGGCTCCGCGTCCGAGCGACGAGGAGATCGCGCTGGCCGCCTCCAGCGTCAAGGAAGCACGTCCATGAGCAATTTCCGCATTGCAGGCAAGGGCAGGGTCAACCGCAGCCGTCAGGTCCGCTTCACCTTCGACGGCGTGGATTATCCCGGCTGCGAGGGCGACACCCTGGCGTCCGCGCTCCTGGCGAACGGCGTCCATCTCGTCGGCCGGTCCTTCAAGTACCACCGGCCGCGCGGCTTCCTGACCGCCGGGTCGGAGGAGCCGAACGCGCTGGTCGGGACCGACCGCGGCAACGGCAGGTTCGAGCCGAACACGCGGGCGACCGTGCTGGAGGTCTTCGAAGGGCTGAAGGCCGAAAGCCAGAACCGCTGGCCATCGCTGACCCGCGACATCGGCGCGGTGAACGACGGGCTCTACATGCTGTTCTCGGCCGGCTTCTACTACAAGACCTTCATGTGGCCGAAGAGCTTCTGGGACAAGGTCTACGAGCCGTTCATCCGCAGCGCCGCCGGCCTGGGCAAGGCGCCGACCGCCCCCGATCCCGACACCTACGCCAGCCGCTTCGCCCATTGCGACGTGCTGGTCGTCGGTGGCGGCGCCGCCGGTCTGGCCGCCGCGCTGGAAGCCGGGCGCAGCGGCGCCTCGGTCATCCTGTGCGACGAGCAGTCGGAGCTTGGCGGTTCGCTGCTGTCGGAGCCGGCTGCCGAGATCAACGGTCAACTGGCCTGGGACTGGCTGGAGGACGCCAACGCGGCGCTGGCGGCAATGCCGAACGTCACCGTGCTGCCGCGCACCACGGCCATCGGCTATTACCACCAGAACTTCGTCGGCCTGTGCCAGCGTCTGACCGACCATCTGCGCATCGTGCCGGACGGCGCGCCGCGCGAGCGGATGTGGAAGGTACGGGCCAAGCAGGTCGTGCTGGCCCAGGGCGCCATCGAAAAGCCGCTGGTGTTCGCCGGCAACGACCGGCCGGGCGTGATGCTGGCCGGGGCCGCGCGGACCTACCTGAACCGCTACGGCGTCAAAGTCGGCAACCGGGTCGTCGTCGTCACCAGCCATGACAGCGCCTGGCATGCCGCCTTCGATCTGGCCAAGGCGGGGGTCGAAGTCGCGGCCATCGTCGACGTGCGTGGGACCGTCCCGACCCAGCTCGCCGCCACCGCCGATGCGCTGCGCATCAAGACGCTGATCGGCTGGACCGTCACCGGCACCAAGGGCCGGCTGCGCGTCTCGTCGGTGCGGGTCAATCCCGTCACCGGCGACGGCAAGGTCGGCGGTGCGGAGACGATCGCCTGCGACGCCCTGCTGATGTCGGGCGGCTGGACCCCGAGCGTCCATCTGTTCTCGCACACCCAGGGGTCGCTGACCTGGAACGAGGACGGCCAGATGTTCCTGCCCGGCCGTGGCAAGGAGGAGTGCCGTCTGGCCGGCGCCGGCAAGGGCCGCTTCGGGCTGAAGGCCGCCTTCGAGGATGGCGCCGCCGCCGGTGCCGCTGCCGCCGTGGATGCCGGGTTCGGCACCGAACCGGCCGCCTACCATGTCGAGGGCGAACTGTCCTTCACCGGGGTGACCGGCCGCGAGCTGCCGACCGACCGCGATCCGGGCCATGCCAAGGCGTTCGTCGATTTCCAGAACGACGTGATGGCCAAGGACATCCGGCTGGCCGTGCGCGAAGGCTTCAAGTCGATCGAGCACATCAAGCGCTACACCACAACCGGCATGGCGACGGACCAGGGCAAGACGTCCAACATCAACGGTCTGGCAGTCGCGTCGGATGCGTTGAAGCGGCCGATCCCCGCCGTGGGCCTCACCACCTTCCGTCCGCCCTACACGCCGACCAGCTTCGGCACCTTCGCCGGCTACAACAAGGGCGCGCTGTTCGAGGTGACGCGCAAGACGCCGATCGACGGCTGGGCCGAGGAGAACGGCGCGGTGTTCGAGCCGGTCTCGCTCTGGCGCCGCGCCTGGTACTTCCCGCAGGTCGGCGAGGACATGCATGCGGCGGTGGCGCGCGAATGCAAGGCGGTGCGCTCGTCGCTGGGCATCTTCGACGCCTCCACCCTCGGCAAGATCGAGATCGTCGGTCCCGATGCGGCCGAGTTCATGAACCGCATGTACACCAACGCCTGGACCAAGCTGGCCCCCGGACGCTGCCGCTACGGCCTGCTGCTGGGCGAGGACGGCTTCATCCGCGACGACGGCGTGATCGGGCGTCTGGCCCATGACCGCTTCCACGTCACCACCACCACCGGCGGTGCGGCGCGCGTGCTGAACATGATGGAGGATTACCTGCAGACCGAGTGGCCGGACCTGAAGGTCTGGCTGACCTCGACCACCGAGCAATGGTCGGTGATCGCGCTGCAAGGTCCGAACGCCCGCAAGCTGATCGAGCCGTTCGTCGAGGGCATCGACCTGTCGGACGGCGCCTTCCCCCACATGGCGGTGGCGACCGGCAGGATCTGCGGCGTGCCGACCCGGCTGTTCCGCGTCTCCTTCACCGGCGAACTCGGCTTCGAGATCAATGTGCCGGCCCGCTACGGCCGCGCGGTGTGGGAGAGGCTGTTCGAGGCCGGGCAACGGTTTGGCATCACCCCCTACGGCACCGAGACGATGCACGTCCTGCGCGCCGAGAAGGGCTATATCATCGTCGGGCAGGACACGGACGGCACGCTGACGCCGGACGATGCCGGCCTGTCCTGGGCCGTCGGCAAGACCAAGCCGGACTTCGTCGGCAAGCGGTCGCTGTCGCGGCCGGACATGCTGGCGAAGGACCGCAAGCAGCTTGTCGGCCTGCTGACCGCCGATCCGAAGACCGTGCTGGAGGAGGGGGCGCAGATCGTCCTCGACGCCAACCAGCCGGTGCCGATGGAGATGGTCGGCCATGTGACCTCGTCCTACTGGAGCGCCGAGCTGGGGCGGTCCATCGCCCTCGCGGTGATCCAGGGCGGCCGGTCCCTGCAGGGCCAGACCGTGCATGTGCCGATGCCGGACAAGGTCCATTCCGCGACCATCACCGGCATGGTGTTCGTCGATCCCGAGAACAAGCGTCTCAGCGCATAGGAGGCCTACCTTGCTTCTGGCCAATCACCCGTTGCTGGGCAAGACGATCGCCGGCGACAGAACCAGCAGGCTGACCATCCGCGCGGCCGAGGACGTCGCCCGCTTCAGCCTGCGTATCGATCCGGCATCCGCGCAGTCGGCCGGGGCCGCCTTCGGCACGCCGCTTCCCACCCGCATCGGCGGGAGGGTGGAGAATGGCGGACGGAGCGCGCTCCAGCTCGGCCCCGACGAGTGGGTGCTGCTGGCGCCGGTCGCCGAAAGCGACGCCATCGCCGAGGCCTTCGCCGCCCTGCAGGAGCCGCACAGTCTGGTCGATATCGGCCATCGCGAGGTCGGCATCCTGGTGGAAGGGGAGGCGGCGGCGCTCGCCTTGCGCTCGGCCATCGCCTTCGACATCGAGGCGATGCCGGTCGGCAGCGGCTGCCGCACCATCTTCGACAAGGCGCAGATCGTCCTGATCCGCGAGGACAAGAACCGCTTCCGGATCGAGGTCTGGCGCTCCTTCGCCGACCATGTCTGGGGCCTGCTGCAAGCCGTCAGCCGCGAAATCGCGCTCGGCATCTGATCGGGAGAAACGCACATGAACCGTCATCAGTCACTGCCGAAGCCCGATCTTGCCGATACGGCGATTGCGGCGGCCATCGATCGCGAACTGAACCGCCAGAAGTACGAGATCGAGCTGATCGCCTCGGAAAACATCGTCTCGGCGGATGTGCTGGCCGCGCAGGGGTCGATCCTCACCAACAAGTACGCCGAAGGCTATCCGGGCCGCCGCTATTACGGTGGCTGCCAGTTCGTGGACGAGGTGGAGACGATCGCCATCGACCGCGCCAAGACGCTGTTCGGCGCCGGATTCGTCAATGTCCAGCCGCATTCGGGCGCCCAGGCCAATCAGGCCGTGTTCCTGGCCCTGCTGCAGCCGGGCGACCGGGTGATGGGCATGTCGCTGGCCCATGGCGGCCATCTGACCCATGGTTCGCCGGTGACGATGTCGGGCAAATGGTTCGACATCGTCAGCTATGAGGTGCGCGAGAGCGACCAGCGGATCGATTACGAAGCGCTGCGGGCCAAGGCGCTGGAGACCAGGCCGAAGCTGATCGTCGCCGGCGCGTCGGCCTATCCGCGGGTGATCGACTTCGCCGAGTTCCGCCGCATCGCCGACGAGATCGGCGCCTATCTGATGGTGGACATGGCCCATTACGCCGGGCTGGTCGCCACCGGCCATTATCCGGACCCGCTGCCCCATGCCCATGTGGTGACCACCACCACGCACAAGACCCTGAGGGGCCCTCGCGGTGGCATGATCCTGACCAATGACGAGGCGCTGGCGAAGAAGTTCAATTCGGCGGTGTTCCCGGGCAACCAGGGCGGTCCGCTGATGCATGTCATCGCCGCCAAGGCGGTCGCCTTCGGCGAGGCGCTGACGCCGGAGTTCAAGGCCTATGCCGGGCAGGTGGTGGCCAATGCCAGGGTGCTGTCCGACACGCTGGTGAAGGGCGGGCTGGACATCGTCTCCGGCGGCACCGACTGCCACATGGTGCTGGTCGATCTGCGGCCGAAGGGCGTCAAGGGCCGCGACGCCGAGCGCGCGCTGGAGCGTGCCGGGCTGACCTGCAACAAGAACGCCATCCCCTTCGACCCGGAAAAGCCGGCGGTCACCTCCGGCATCCGGCTGGGCACCGCGGCGGGCACCACCCGCGGCTTCGGCGAGGCGGAGTTCGCCCGCATCGGCGAGCTGATCCTGACCGTGGTCGACGCCCTGGCCGAAGCCGGCCCGGACGGCAACGCCGAGGTCGAGAAGCGGGTGCATGGCGTGGTCCGGGAACTGTGCGAGCGCTTCCCGATTTACGCTTGAGAGTTTGTGAGTTTTTGTGAGTCCTGCTGAGAGACGCTTCAAGTTTGAAACGCTTCGCACCGGATCTCATCATGAGCATCTCTCGGCCGTCATTTCCGCGAAGGCGGGAATCCAACCGTTCTAAGAGCTTAGACGCGGAACCGCCTGGATCCCCGCCTTCGCGGGGATGACGGCCGATAAGAGCTTCTGAAAACTCACAAACTCTGACGAGGTGCCCGATGTTCCTCAGCGTATTCGATGTGTTCAAGATCGGCATCGGCCCATCCTCGTCGCACACGATGGGGCCGATGACCGCCGCGGTGCGGTTCCTCGACATGCTGCGGGAGTGGAGCGGGGCGGCGCCGTCCGCCGTCCGGGTCCGGCTGCACGGCTCGCTCGCCTTCACCGGCAAGGGCCACGCGACCGACCGGGCGGTGGTGCTCGGCCTGCTCGGCTACCGGCCGGACGGTCTGGACGTCGACGAGGCCGACCGCCGCATCGCCGAGCTTCGGAACGGGCGCACGCTGACTCCTCCCGGCCTGCCGGCCCTGGCGTTCGATCCCGAGGCCGACGTGGTGTTCGACTTCGGGCCGGCGCTGCCGGGCCACGCCAACGGGCTGGTCTTCGAGGCGCTGGACGGGCAGGGGACGGTTCTGCTGTCCGAAACCTTCTATTCCATCGGCGGCGGCTTCGTCGTCACGGCGGCCGAGCGGGAAGCGGCCCCGACCGCGTCCCGCGGGGGGAGCGCCGACTGGCCCTATCCCTTCGAGCGTGCCTCAACCATGCTGCGCATGGCCAGGGAAAGCGGCCTGTCGATTGCCGCCATGAAGCGCGCCAATGAGCTGGTGCATCACTCCGGGCCGGCGCTGGACGACGGCCTGAACCGCATCTGGGTGGTGATGAACGGCTGCATCGAACGCGGATTGAGCCTGGACGGCCAGCTGCCCGGTAGCCTGAAGGTGAAGCGGCGGGCCAAGGCCATCCACCAGCAGTTGCTGCGGGAACGCGGCGTCAATTCGAGCCAGCCGCATGTCGCCTACGACTGGCTGAGCGTCTACGCGATGGCGGTGAACGAGGAGAATGCGGCCGGCGGCAAGGTGGTGACCGCGCCGACCAACGGGGCTGCCGGCGTCGTGCCGGCGGTGATCCGCTATTACCTCGACCATTGCGCCGGCGCCGAACCGGCCAAGGTCGCCGATTTCCTGCTGACCGCCGCGGCGATCGGCGGCCTGATCAAGCACAACGCCTCGATCTCCGGAGCCGAGGCCGGTTGCCAGGGCGAAGTCGGGTCCGCCGCCGCCATGGCCGCCGCCGGTCTTTGCGCCGTTCTGGGCGGAACGCCGGAGCAGGTGGAAAATGCGGCGGAGATCGCGCTGGAGCATCACCTCGGCATGACCTGCGACCCGGTTGCCGGGCTGGTGCAGGTGCCGTGCATCGAACGCAACGCCATCGGCGCCACCAAGGCGGTTGCCGCGGCATCCCTGGCGCTGCGTGGCGACGGCCAGCATTTCATGCCGCTGGACAACTGCATCCAGGCGATGCGGCAGACCGGCGAGGAAATGAGCAGCAAATTCAAGGAAACCAGCCTGGGCGGACTGGCGGTCAATCTGCCGGAGTGCTGATCGCCGCAGCCACCCGTCATGCGATGTCGCATAAGTGGTTGTTTTTCCATTTACCTGTAGGGGTTTTGTCCAAAACGGCAGGGTTGCAGGGATTTCACCTTTGTTGACATGTCCACATGATGAAGAGCCG
>NZ_LGQU01000144.1:0-12047 GCF_003115935.1 Azospirillum sp. TSH20 | reverse complement strand
ATGGTGCCGCGGCGAACCTGAAGGTTCACCTCCTTCACCGCCACGAACCCCTTGAACTCCTTCGTCAGGTTGCGCGCTTCCAGGATGACGTCTGACACCACATTTCCTCCGCTCGCGCCATTGAATTCAACTTTTTGTTGTGCGAACATTTTTGTTGAGAGCCCCCGCGTCGATGAGCCCCGAACACGCCCTGTTTCACATTTGCGGCGTTCACCATGCCAATTCGAGGATCTCCCGGACATCATCCTCCCCGGTGATCGGACGCGGGTTGCTGCGCACCATCATGTTTTGCATGGCCCCTGCCGCGATGGCTGCGAAATGGCCGCGCGTCACCCCGACCGACCGCAGGCTGCCCGGCTGGCCGAGATCGTGCACCAGATGGGAGACCGCCGCTGCTGCGTCGCCGTCCCCCCATCCCAGCGCGCGGGCCACCAGCGCTTGGCGGTCAGCGTTCACAGCATGGTTCCAGCGCAGCACGCTGGGCAACATCACGCAGGAGCAATGGCCGTGCGGCACGCCGGCGACCGCGCCAAGCTGGTGGCCGATGCCGTGGCTGGCGCCCCACTCCACCCGGCCGAGCCCGGTCGTGGCCAGCCAGACACCGAGCTGGCTCTCCAGCCGGGCGTCGAGATCGTCCGGACGCTCCCGGTTGGCCCGCAGCGCGCGCGCCAGCATGGTCAGCCCGTGCAGGCACGTCGCGTCGGTGAAGGGCTGCGGCCGGCGCGAGCAGACCGTTTCCACCGCATGGTCGACGGCGCGGATGCCGGTGGACAGCCACAGCCGCTCCGGCGTGTGGACCGTCACGGCGGGATCGAGGATGACCACCTGCCCACCGATGTGCCGTCCGGTGTAGAGATCCTTGACCCGGCGCTCCGGGTCGGTGGCGCCGCCCAGGTTGGAGAATTCGGCCCCCGACAGGGTGGTCGGCACGATGATCTGGCGCAGCGGCGGGTCCTTCACCACCGGGACGATGCGGCTTCCGTCCTCAGCGACCCGGATGCGGACGGTGTCGAAGCCGGCCGCGTCGGTGATCCCCTCGGCCAGCGCCACCAGCGCCACCTTCACCGTGTCTATCGGCGTTCCGCCGCCGACGGTGACGATCAGGTCCGGTTGGAGCCGCCGCACCTCCCCGGCCAAAGCGAGGACGGAGGCGCGCGGCACATGCTCGACGCAGCCGTCGAAGACCCCGGCGCAGGCGTCGCCCAGCGCCACACGGATGGCGGCGACGACATCGGTGGAACGGCTCAGCGTCCGGCTCGCCACGATCAGCGGGCGCCGCTTGCCCAGCGTCGCGACGGTGGCCGCAACGGCCTCGGCCGCCGGCCGGCCGTAGATGACTCGGTCTTGCGCCAGAAACTCATAGACTCCTACCTGCATCGCCGTTCCCCCGTTTGCTGGTCCCCTCGCGCCGGCCGGCGTTACCGCCCGGTTACTGCCCGACCAGCGGGCAGCCACCTTCCGACATCGGGCGGTAAGCCTCGTCGCCAGGCACACGGCCCAGGATCTTGTAATAGTCCCAGGCGCCCTTGGATTCCGCCGGGCTCTTGACCTGGAACAGGTACATGTCACGGACGACGCGCCCATCGGCCCGAATCTTGAAATTGTCGCTGAACATGTCGTTGACCGGGATCTCCTTCATTGTCTTCGACACGGTCAGGGAGTCGTCGGTCCCGGCCTTCTCGACCGCTTTCAGATAATGCAGCACCGCACCGTAGACGCCGGCCTGCGCCGCCGTCGGCGCACGGCCGCCGAACCGCTCCATGAACTTGCGCGACCAGGCGCGGGTCTTCTCGTCCTGGTCCCAATAGAAGGACTCGGTGAACACCAGCCCCTGCGCGTCCTTCAGGCCGATCGAATGGACGTCGGTGATGAAGATCAGCAACCCGACCAGCCTCTGCCCGCTCTGGACGATGCCGAACTCGGCGGCCTGCTTGATCGCGTTCACCGTATCGCCGCCGGCGTTCGCCAACCCGATGATCTTGCTCTTGGACGCCTGCGCCTGAAGCAGATAGGACGAGAAATCGAGGGTGTTCAGCGGATGGCGCACGGTTCCCAGAACCTTGCCGCCGGCCTTCTCGACGAAGGCGATGCCGTCGCGCTCCTGCGAATGGCTGCCGGCGTTGTCGCCGGTCAGGAAGAACCAGGTGTCGGCGCCCTGCTTGACCAGCCCGCGCACGGTGCTGTTGGCCATGGCGTAGCTGTCATAGGTCCAGTGGATCGTCGTCGGCGCGCAGGACTTGCCGGTGAAATCGGTCGAGGCCGGACCCGACAGCATCAGCATCCGGTTCTTCTCGCGGGTCACGCTCAGCACGCCGAGCGCGGTGGCGGAGTGCGGCACGTCGACAATGGCGTCCACCCCGTCGCGGTCGATCCATTCCCGGGCGATGGCCGACCCGACGTCGGGCTTGTTCTGGTGGTCGGCACTGACGAGGACGACCGGCTTGCCGGCGACCTTGCCGCCGAACTCCTCCACCGCCATTTTCGCGGCGACGACCGAGCCCTCGCCGCCGAGATCGGCGTAGAGCCCCGAGCGGTCGTTCAGCACGCCGATCTTGATGGTGCCGTCGGAGATCTGTGCCGCCGCCGGCCCGCCCGCAGCAATGCCGGCCGCCAAGGCGGCGATGAACGCAATGCGCATTTCGTGTCCTCCCAGAACGTTGTTTTTCAAAGTCGTCTTCAGCCGTTCGACCGGCTTGCCGTCTCAGCGCACGCGCTCAAGCACGCTGACGTAGTTGGCGACCGCGGCACCGCCCATGTTGAAGATGCCGCCCTTGGTCGCCCCCGGAATCTGGACACCGCTGGCCGTGCCCATGAGTTGCATGGCGGTCATCACATGCATCGACACGCCGGTCGCGCCGATCGGGTGTCCCTTGGCCTTGAGCCCGCCCGACGGGTTGACCGGCAGCCGACCGCCGACCTCGGTCCAGCCCTCCAGCAGGGCGCGGTGTCCCTCACCCGGCGGCGTCAGCCCCATCGCCTCGTATTCGATCAGCTCGGCGATGGTGAAGCAGTCGTGCGTCTCAACGAAATCGAGATCGTCGAGCGTCAGCCCGGCCTGCTCCAGTGCCTTGCGCCAGGCAACCGAACAGCCCTCGAAGCGGGTCATGTCACGCCGGCCCATCGGCAGGAAATCGTTGACCTGCGCCTGCGCCCGCAGCCCAACCGACTTGGCGGCCCCCATCGCGACGTCGCCATGGACCAGCACCAGCGCCGCCGCCCCGTCGGACACCATCGAACAGTCGGTCCGGCGCAGCGGCCCGGCGACCAGCGGATTGCGGTCGGACACCGTCCGGCAGAACTCGACGCCGAGATCCTTGCGCATGTGGGCGAGCGGATTGGCGGCACCGTTCCGGTGGTTCTTGGCGGCGATCTGCGCCAGCGCGTCCGACCGGTCGCCGTAACGCTGGAAATAGAGCTGGGCGATGCGGCCGAAGATCCCGGCGAAGGACAGATCGCTGCCGTCCTCCTCCGCCAGATAGCTGGCCGACGCCAGTGACGTCTGCACCTGCGCGGCCGGCGCCGCGGTCATCTTCTCCACCCCGACGACCAGCACCGAACGCGCCCGCCCGGCACCGATGGCCATCGCCGCCTGACGGATCGCGGCGGACCCGGTGGCGCAGGCGTTCTCGACGCGGGTTGCCGGCTTGAAGCGCAGGGCGTCGGCCGCCTGCAAGGCGAGCGAGGCGGGAAAGCCCTGCGGGTCGAGGCCTTGGTTGAAATGGCCGACGATGATCTCGTCGATGTCGGCGGGTGCCAGCCCGGCGTCGGCGATCGCCTCGGCGGCGACGCGCACCACCAGCGATTCAAGGGTTTCGTCGTCCAGCTTGCCGAAGCGGGTATGTGCCCAACCGATGATGTGTCCCAGCATGGTCTGACCTTCGTATCGGGGAGAGGGGCGTGGCAGGGACCACGGGGCTCCGGAGCCGCGCCAGAGCGGAAGGACCATTCAGCAACCGCAGGGGCGCCGTCGTTCCGCATTTATAGTCTGACAATCGAACTATTGATTGGCCGCACCGGCGCTGTCAATCACCTTTCAAGCACCGATCGCCGCTTTCAACCGCAGCGTTCTTTGCGTCGCAGATGGCAATATCGCAATTTTCCGGTTCGGGCGCCATGTCGGAGCCTATTGACGGGCGTCCGATTTTGCACATACGATCCGATAGTCGGACTATAAATTGGCCGGTGCGGTGACCCACCCGCCATTCCGCCACCCTTTCCCAGCCCCTTTCCCGGACCGACCATGCCGCTTGAGAATTCGATGTTCCGCGCTCCCAAGGACACCGCCCGGCTGGACTGGGCGGCGATCGCCGGTCATCTCGCGGCGCACGGGCTGCGGCTCGACCGCGAAACCCCACCCCGCCAGTTCACCGGCGGACTCGCCAATCTGAATTTCCTGGTGTCGGTCAATGGGACACCGGCCGTCCTGCGCTCGCCGCCGCCGGGACCGCTGCCGCCGGGCGCCAACGACATGGCACGGGAGCACCGCATCCTCAGCCGGCTGTGGCGCACCCTGCCGTTGGCGCCGAAAAGCCTGCATCTGTGCGAGGATGCCGGGGTCGCCGGCCATCCCTTCATCCTGCTGGAGCACCGGCCGGGCGTGACGCTGGCCGGTTCCACACCGCCGCTGCTGGAACAGCACCCGGATGCGGGGGCGCGGCTGGGACCGCTGCTGGTCGACTGCCTGGCCGACATCCACGCCGTCGATCCGGCCGCCGTCGGGCTCGGTGACTTCGGGCGGCCGGACGGCTTCCTCGACCGTGCGGTCGCCGGCTGGAGCAAGCGCGCCCATCTCTCCGCCGGGCCGGACGGCCCCCCGGCGCCGGCCGTCGAGCTGACGGTGTGGCTGGCGGACCAGCTGACCCGCGTCCGACCCGGTCCGGCGACCCTGCTGCACAACGACTTCAAGCTGGACAACCTGATCCTCGACCCGGAACGGCTGGAGCCGGTCGCCATCCTCGACTGGGACCAGGGCACGCGCGGCGACCCGCTGTTCGATCTCGCCACCCTGCTCAGCTACTGGACGGAGGCCGGCGACCCGCCGGTGATGCACGATCTGGCGCAGATGCCGACGGCCGGTTTCGGCTTCCCGAGCCGCAGGGAGGCGGCCGAACGCTACGCCGCCCGCACCGGCCGGGACCTGTCGGAGTTCCGGTTCCACCGCGTGCTCGCCCTGTTCAAGCTGGCGGTGGTCTTCCAGCAGCTCCACGACCGCTACCGCAGCGGCACCACCAGCGACCCGCGCTACGCCGGCTTCGGTGCCATCGCACGCGGCCTCTTCGATTTTACCCACGACATCGCCCAGGGGCGCGGCTTCTGAAGCGCCCCCTCCCCTCGACGCTCATTGCCAGGGACAGGAACCCCGATGGATTTCTCGCTGCCGCCCGACCTGATCGCGCTGAGGGACCGCACCCGGTCCTTCGTGCGCGACGTCCTCATCCCGCTGGAGAACGACCCGCGCCAGGGTCCACACGGGCCGACCGACGATTTCCGCCGAGAGCTGAACGCGCTGGCCCGCGACGCCGGGCTGCTCGCCCCGCACATGCCCAGGGAGTGGGGCGGGCTGGGGCTCGACCACCGCGGCAAGGCGGTGGTGTTCGAGGCGGCCGGCTACGGGCTGCTCGGGCCGCTGGCGCTCAACATCGCCGCCCCCGACGAGGGCAACCAGCACCTGCTGGAGCAGGTGGCGGACGAGCGGCAGAAGCGCCGCTGGCTCGCTCCCATGGCGTCCGGCGAGATCCGCTCCTGCTTCGCGATGACCGAGCCGCATCCTGGGGCCGGCTCCGACCCGTCCCTGCTGCTTACCAGCTACCGCCGGACCGCCGGCGGCTACGTGATCAACGGCACCAAATGGCTGATCAGCGGCGCCGAGGGGGCCGGTGTCTGCATCATCATGGCGCGCGACGAGGCCTCCCCCGACGGCGAGCCACGCGCCACCATGTTCCTCGCCGACATGGACCGGCCCGGCATCGTGATCGAGCGCACGCTCGACACGCTGGACCAGAGCTTCCCCGGCGGGCACTGCGTGGTGTCCTTCCAGGATTTGTTCGTCCCGGAGGAGGATGTGCTGGGCCGCGAGGGCGAGGGGTTCCGCTATGCCCAGGTCCGGCTGGCGCCGGCCCGGCTGACCCACTGCATGCGCTGGCTGGGGGCCGCGCACCGCGCCCACGACGTCGCCACCGCCTACGCCCGCGAACGCCGCGCCTTCGGCAAGGCGCTGATCGACCATGAGGGGATCGGCTTCCAGCTCGCCGACAACGAGCTGGATCTCCATACTTGCGGGCTGGTCGTGGCGCACGCCGCCTGGGTGCTCGACCAGGGCGGCAAGGGACGCCATGAATCGAGCGTCGCCAAAGTGATCTGCTCCGAAGCCATCTGGCGCGTGGTCGACCGCAGCCTCCAGGTCCTCGGCGGACTCGGCACCACCCGCGACACTGTGGTCGAGCGCATCTTCCGCGAGGTGCGGCCCTTCCGCATCTACGACGGCCCGTCCGAGGTCCACCGCTGGAGCATTGCGCGCAAGCTGGCGCGGGAGGAGGCCCGATGAGCGCCCCCACCCTGCAACAGCGCATGGCCGGCCTGTTCGACCTGACCGGGACGGTGGCCGTGGTCACCGGCGGCGGGCGCGGCATCGGCCGCTCGATCGCCGAAGGGCTGGCCGGCTTCGGAGCCGAGGTGGTGCTGAGCGGCCGCAACAGCGCCGTCCTCGCCGCCACCGCCGAGGCGATGACGGCGCAAGGCGCCAAGGTCTGGTGGCAGGCCGCCGACGTCGCGCGCGAGGAGGAGGTGGAGGCCCTGCACGCCGCCGTTCTGGAACGCCACGGCCGAACCGACGTCCTGGTCAACAACGCCGGCATCAACCCGATCTACAAGGCGGCGGAAACGCTGACCCGCGAGGACTGGCAGCCGATCATCGACATCAATCTGGGTGGCGTCTTCCACTGCTGCCGCCATTTCGGCGCCGCGATGGTGGAGCGCAAGGCGGGCAGCATCATCAACATCAGCTCTGTCGGCGGCCATGTCGGCCTGCGCAAGACGCTGCCCTACTGCGCCGCCAAGGGCGGGGTGGAGCTGATGACGAAATCGCTGGCGGTCGACTGGGCGGCCTCCGGCGTCCGCGTCAACAGCATCGCCCCCGGCTTCGTCGAGACCGACCTGACCGCCGGCATGCGCGAGCACGAGCAACTCTCCCGCCGCCTGCTCGGCCAAACCCCGATGGGCCGCTTCTGCGGACCGGACGAGCTGATCGGCGCCGCCGTGTTCCTGGCGTCCGCCGCCTCGGCCTACGTCACCGGGCACAGCATTCTGGTCGATGGCGGGTGGACCGCGCAATGACGACCTCCCCCAACACCCCCTTCGCCGATGCGCTGGCCGGTCTGGTCGTGCTCGACCTGACCCGCCTGCTGCCGGGCGCCTTCTGCACCCAGCTCCTCGCCGATCTCGGGGCCACGGTCGTCAAGATCGAGGAGCCCGGACGCGGCGATTACAACCGCGCTTTCGAACCGCTGAACGTCGCGGAATCCGGCTCCTTCCTGCTGCTGAACCGCAACAAGAAGAGCGTTACGCTGAACCTGAAGACCGAGGAGGGCAAGGCGATCCTCAAGCGCCTCGCCGCCAAGGCGGACGTGCTGGTCGAGGGCTTCCGCCCCGGCGTGATGGACCGGCTGGGCGTCGGCTACGAGACGCTGGCCCGCGAGAACCCGCGCCTGGTCTATTGCGCGATCTCCGGCTTCGGGCAGGACGGTCCCCTCGCCAAGGCGCCCGGCCACGACCTCAACTACATGGCGATCGCCGGCGCCCTGCCGTTGTTCGGCAAGGCCGGAGAGGATCCCATCGTGCCGGGCCTGTCGATCGCCGACCAGGGTGGTGGCTCGCTGATGGCGGCCTTCGGCATCCTGGCGGCGGTGCTCGGCCGGCAGCACACCGGGCGCGGGCAGTTCGTCGACGTTTCGATGACCGATGGGGTGGTGGCTTGGCTGGCCTACCATGCCGCCGACCGCTTCTTCGCCGGCATCGAGCCCCGGGGAGGCGAGCGCCGCTTCCTGGGGCAGGCGCCCTGCTACAACGTCTTTCGCTGCGCTGACGGCCGCTGCATCACGCTCGGCTGCATCGAGGAGAACTTTTGGCACCGCTTCTGCGATCTGGCCGGGCTGGAGGATCTGAAGGACCGACAATGGCCCGAGGGGGCCGAGGCCGCCGCCCAGATGGCGCGCGTCGCCGACCATATGGCCAGTCGGACCTGCTCCGAGTGGATGGAGCTGCTCGGCCCCGCCGACCTGCCGGTCGTTCCGGTCAACAGCATGAGCGAGGCGTTCGAGCACCCCCAGCTCAAGCACCGGAACATGCTTCTGCACATGGACCACCCGGTCGAAGGGCGCATCCCGCAGCTCGGCTTCCCAATCAAATTCTCCGGCACGCCGGGCCGGTTGCGCACACCGCCGCCGCTGCTGGGCGAGCACACCGATGAAATCCTGTCCACGCTCGGTTATGACGGCGAGGACATCGCACGGCTGCGCTCGGACAAGGTCCTGTGACCGCGGATCGGAACCAAGAAACCCACAGGAACGCACAAGGGGGAGACACAGCATGCCCGCCACCGCCGACATCACCACCGCCTCATCCGGCGAGCCCTTCGCCTGGGACGTCCCGGAAACCTTCAACTTCGGGGCCGATGTCGTCGACCGCCACGCCGCCGACCCGGCACTGACCGCCCTGCTCTGGTCGGACGCCGCCGGCCGGGAGGAGCGCTACAGCTACGCCGACATGGCGCGCCTGACCAACCGCATCGCCAACGCACTTGCGGCGCGCGGCATCGTCAAGGGCGATCGGGTGCTGGTCATGCTGCCGCGCATTCCGCAATGGCAGATCGCTTTGGTCGGTTGCCTGAAGCTGGGCGCCGTGCCGATCCCCTGCATCGAGATGTTGACCGAGCGGGACGTCGCCTACCGTCTCGCCCATTCGGAGGCCCGGGCCGTGGTGACGACCGCGGCCTCGGCGCCGAAATTCGCCGCCATCGCCGATATGCCGGCCCTGCGCATCGCCGTGGGCGACCCGCCGGCGGGCTGGACCGGCTGGGCGGCGGCGATGGCGGAGGCCCCGGACGACTTCACCCCGGCGGTGGTTCGGGCCGAGGATCCGGCGATCCTCTTCTACACCTCCGGCTCGACCGGACATCCCAAGGGCGTCACCCATGCGGCCCGCGCGCTCTACGCCTGGCGGGTCTCGGCCGAGCACTGGCATGGGCTCCAGCGCGGCGACGTGATGTGGTGCACCGCCGACACCGGCTGGAGCAAGGCCGGCACCAGCATCCTGTTCGGCCCCTGGAGCCGGGGGGCGGCGGTGGTCTTCCACGACGGTCCCTTCGACCCGCGCGCCCGCTTCGAACGGATGGCGCGCCACCGGGTGAACGTCTTCTGTGCCGCAGCCACCGAATTCCGCCGTCTGGTGCAGGAGGATGTTTCGGGCTTCGACCTCTCGGCGCTGCGCCAGGCGATCTCCGCCGGCGAGTCGGTGAACCCGGCGGTGGTCAAGCGCTGGACCGCGCTGACCGGCGTGCCGCTGCGCGAGGCCTACGGCCAGACCGAGACGTTGATGACGGTGCTGACCATGGCGGCGGACGAGCCGCGTCCGGGCTCGATGGGCCGCGCCTCGCCCGGTACCGTCATCGCGGTGATCGATGAGGAGGGCCGCCGGCTGCCGCCCGACACACCCGGCCTGCTCGCGGTCCGGCTGCCCAATCCGCAGGTGATGCTGGGCTACTGGAAGGATCCGGAGCGCACCGCCGACTGCCGGCTGGAAGGGCCGGACTGCACCTGGTTCCTCACCGGGGATCGGGCGACGTTGGATGCCGACGGCTACTTTCACTATCTCGGCCGCAACGACGATCTGATCAACTCGGCCGGCTACCGGATCGGCCCGCTGGAGGTCGAGAACGCGCTGATCGAGCATCCGGCCGTGCAGGAGGTTGCCGCCGTGCCCAGTCCGGACGAGGAGCGCGGCGAGGTGGTCAAAGCCTTTGTCGTGCTGCGCGCCGGCCAGTCCGGCTCGCCCGAGCTGGTCAAGGAACTCCAGGATTTCGTCAAAGGCCTGACTGCCCCTTACAAATACCCGCGCCGCATCGAGTTCGTCGACGAGCTGCCGAAGAACGCCAGCGGCAAGATCCTGCGCCGGGAATTGAAAGCGCGCGAGTTTGCGGCCCATGGCGCCGTCCCATGACGGCCGTGCAGGTTTCCAGCCTGTCGGCGACCGAAGCGGTTCGCAGCCGGCGGAGCGTCCGCGCCTTTCTGGACCGGCCGGTTCCACGCGCCCTGGTCGAGCACATCCTCGAAGTGGCCGCCCGCGCGCCGAGCGGTTCTAACATCCAGCCCTGGAAGGTCCATGCCGTTGCCGGGGCCGCGCGAGCGGCTTTGACGACGGAACTTATGGTCCTGCATGACGCCGGGATTCCGCCCGACCCTGAATATTCCTATTACCCGGCGACGTGGCGCGAACCTTACCTGGGGCGTCGCCGCAAGGTCGGCTGGGGCCTGTACGGTGCCCTTGGAATCGCCAAGGGCGACCGGGAGCGCATGGCGCGCCAGCACGGCCGCAACTACGACTTCTTCGGCGCCCCGGTCGGGCTGTTCTTCACGCTGGACCGTGCCATGGAACGGGGGAGCTGGCTCGACCTCGGCATGTTCATGCAGAACGTCATGATCGTCGCCCGCGGGGTCGGCCTGGACACCTGCCCGCAGCAAGCCTTCTGCAATTATCACCGCATCGTCCGCCGCCACCTCGGCATTCCGGACGGGGAGATCCTGGTCAGCGGTATGGCGCTCGGCCACGCCGACCCCGCCGCTCCCGAGAACCGCTTCGACACCGACCGCGAGCCGGTGGACGGCTTCGCGCGCTTCGTCGGTTTCTGACCCCCTGCTGCATTTCTTCTTCAAGGACATCAGCCATGACTCCGTCCACCCATCCCGTCATCGTCACGGGTGCCGCCTCGGGCCTGGGCGCCGCCACCGCGCGGGCCTTTGCCGCCGCCGGATCCAAGGTCGCGCTGCTCGACCTGTCCGCCGAACGTCTGGCATCGATCGGCGATGAGACCGGCGGCCTCGCCATCCCGTGCGACGTCACCGACGCCGCCTCGGCCGAGCGCGCGGTGGCCATGGCGGCCGAGGCGCACGGACCGGCGCGCATCCTGGTCAACTGCGCCGGCATCGCTCCGGCCGGCCGCATCGTCGGCCGCGACGGGCCGCAGCCGCTCGACGAGTTCGCCCGGGTCGTGTCGGTCAACCTGATCGGCACCTTCAACCTGATGCGGCTTGCTGCTGCGGCCATGACGACGCTCGAACCGCTGGAGGACGGCGAACGCGGCGTGATCGTCAACACAGCGTCGATCGCCGCCTATGAGGGGCAGATCGGACAGGCCGCCTACGCGGCGTCGAAAGGGGGCGTCGCGTCCCTGACCCTTCCGGCCGCCCGCGAACTGGCCCGTTACGGGGTGCGGGTGGCCGCGATCGCGCCCGGCCTGTTCGGAACGCCGATGGTCACCGCCATGCCGCAGGAGGTCCAGGACGCCATCGTCGCCAACATCCCCTTCCCCCACCGCTTCGGCAAGCCGGAGGAGTACGCCCGGATGGTCCTGTCGATTGTCGAAAATCCGATGGTGAACGGGTCGGTCATCCGGCTCGACGCCGCGTTGCGCATGCAGCCGAAATAAGGCGGTAGCGATGAAGGGGCAAGGGACTGTCCGGCGCCGGGTCCATCTGGTGCGGCATGGGGAGGTGGCGTATTTTGACCGGTCGGGGCAGCCGCACAACCCGCGCGACGTCCCGCTGACGCCGGCCGGGCTGAAGCAGGTGGAGGCGCTCGCCCACCATCTCGCCGCGGTTACCATCGACCGGGCGGTGTGCTCCGGCTTGCCCCGCACGCGGGAGACCGCCGGGATCCTCATCGCCGGACGCGGGCTGCCGCTGGAGGAGGATGAGCAACTGTCTTGTTCATGTGTTGGTGGGAATGGCTGCCAGTGCGTCACGGACCCGAGCGTTGAGAATTGTCAGCATTTTGTG
>NZ_LGQU01000054.1:0-102976 GCF_003115935.1 Azospirillum sp. TSH20 | reverse complement strand
CCTGCCGGGCGAAGCAGCCTCGCTTACTGGCGGGTCATTCGTGCTTGGCGCGACCCGCCGTTATGCCCATGCCGAACATTATGTCCGGGCGACGGCGGAAGCGGCCGGCTTCCTCATCCGCCTGATGGAACCCTGCAGCCCGCGACGGGAAAAGGGCATACCGGTTCCTGGCCTCCTGTTCGTGGTGGAACGGGCGGCACGGTAGCGATCCGGTTGCGGGTCAGATCGCCTGCGTATAGCGGCCGGTATCGCCGGGCAGGCACCAGCGTGCATGCAGTTGCCCCTTGGCGTCGAAGCTGCAGGCGATCCAGCCGGAACCGTACAGCAGGCGTCGCCCGCCCTCTGCGAAGGGCGGCATCTCGAACCGGTGGGCGGGCAGGGGATGGTCAGGGCGGGTCGCCAGCGGCTCCGCCAGCCGCGACTTCCATCCCCCCGCCGGGGTGGCGGACTTGGTGAAGCGCGGCGCATAGAGCTGCCACATCTCCAGTCCGCCGCCGCGCAGCACGCCCCGCGCCGCCGCTCCACCGGCGATTCCCCGCGAGGCGACCGTAATGCGGCAGCCGCTGCGTCGGGAGAAATCGGCCAATGTGCGGACCATCCGCTCCCATTCGGCATGGCGGCCCGGTGCCGCCCAGTGATCGCCCAACCGGCCGCGCAGCCGGGAAGGGAGCACGCCGCCCAGCCGGTCGAGCAAGGCGGCGGCCGGGGTCAGCAACGGCCCGCCGCTGACCAGGATCAGGTGACGACAGGCACCGAAGCGGTCGAGCCAGTCCGGCAGCATGCTCCAGCCCCGTTCCGACAGCATGCGCCGGCCGTTGCGGTCGCTCCAGCTGTCGAGCGTCAGCAATCCGACTTCTCCCATGGTGAAACCTTGGGCCAGCGTTCCGCACGCCGATCCCCACAGGCAATCGGGCGGGCCGTTGGCGACGGATCCGGTCTGGAAAAGCTGGACCTGCCGGCGGGTCGCCGCGAACAGCGGGCGCAGGCTGCGCGAGGCGGCGTCGCCCTCCTCCCGGCCGCCCCAGGCGCCGGCCAGCAACCGGCCGAGATCGCTGCCGTCCCACACCATCACCGAGGGGATCGACGCCAACGCCGACGCCGCGGCGGCACTGCTCCAGGTCCGCAGCATGCGGTCGAAGCCGGCGGCCATCAGCTCTTCCGCCACGCCGGGCAATGCGGGGCCAAGCCGGCGGGAGACATCGGACAGCAGGCCATTCGCCTGGGGAGCGGCGGCCGTCACGGCGTCGCCGTCGATCTGTCCGCCGGCCTGGACCATCAGGTGATAGCGGTCGGTGGACTGCCGGGACAGCAGATCGGACCAGAGGGCCGGTGACGCGCCGGTAGGGCCTTCGGCCTCCGGATCGCTACCGCCCGTTATTCCGCTCCCGTAAAGGATGGCCATGCGTGGGAGTGAATGACGACCCGGAACGACCACGGTCCAGCGGGGGCCGTCGGGAAATCCGTAGGTGACGTCGGTGTCGCGCATGCCGCGCGGGACAGCGAAGTCGAATCGCCAGAGCTGGCGGTGGCGCCAGTGCGTCAGGTGGCGCGGCGGGACGGGCAGGGTGACGCCATCCACCCGCAGATCGTCGGGTTCGACCTCTCCGTCCAGAACGAACAGTGCCGACAGCCACCAACGGTCGCGCTGCTCACCACGGAAATACAGGATGGGACCGAGCAGGATGCTCGGTTCCGCTCGTCTCGGCGCCATGCTTCATCCGTCCGAACCGGCCCTTCCCCCAAAGATTGGCCTGCCGCATGAGATAGCGCAAGGCGCCGCCGGACGGCGAAAAAATATCGCGCTCCGAGACGTACGGTCAGCCGTTCCGCTTGCGCAACAGCTCCAGCATTCGGGGCGGCACCTCTTCGTTCAGGACCGGGTCGTACAGGCGATGAAGCTCCTCCACATGCTGGCGATGCTGGGCGAGCAGCGCCTTTGCGTCGGGATCGCTCTCGACCACGCTTTCGAATTCTGCGCGCTCCCGCTCGTCCAGGGCGCCGTCCAGATAGGCGTTGATATCGGTCATCGTCACACGCTTCATCTCTGTCGTTCCCGGATGGGTCGCCGGGGTTCTCCCCTGGGACACGATCAACCGTGACACGTCCGGTGGCCCCGCCGTTCCCGGAAAGCTTGGCCTAAAGGACGCCTACCCCATCTTATGGGCATGATCCTGAGCCATACCAGTCCGACAAACGGCGCGATCACTGCTCACTTTCGAGGCGAGCAAACCGGCACTGCCATCCTCTTTCGCGTCGCCCGGCCAAGTAACAGGGCGGTGCAGCCGATTGTTCCGATTTCCGTTGGTGCGGAACGCCGCGCAATAGGGACTGTTGTGATTGTGCAACTCACCCCATGCGCGCCCCGACAGGGTTGCCGAAGAAGGAGAATGCCAATGGCGCAACAGGAGGGCAGACAACCGCCCCAGCACCAGAACACGCAGCCGGGCCATCAGGCGCCCATGACTCCCCAGCCTTCGGAAACGCGCCCCGCCTACCGCGGCAGCGGCAAGCTGCGCGACAAGGTTGCGTTGATCACCGGCGGCGACAGCGGCATCGGCCGGGCCATCGCCGTGCTGTACGCGCGCGAAGGCGCGAAGATCGGCATCCTGTACCTGAACGAGGACGACGATGCCCGCGAGACCCGCCGGCTGGTCGAAGCCGAAGGCCAGCCCTGCACCATCCTGAGCGGCGACGTCGGCAGTGAGGAAACCTGCAGAAAGGCGGTGGAGCGCATCGTCGGCGAGCATGGCCGCCTCGACATCCTGATCAACAACGCGGCCGAACAGCATCCGCAGAAGTCGATCGAGGACATCACCGCCGAGCAGCTTGAGCGGACCTTCCGCACCAACATCTTCGGACAGTTCTATATGGTGAAGGCCGCCCTGCCGCACATGCACGAGGGTGCCAGCATCATCAACACCACCTCCGTCACCGCCTACAAGGGCAGTCCGGAACTGCTGGACTATTCGGCGACCAAGGGCGCCATCGTCGCCTTCACCCGGTCGTTGTCGATGGCCCTGAGCGACCGCGGCATCCGCGTCAACGCGGTGGCTCCCGGTCCGATCTGGACCCCGCTGATCCCCTCCACCTTCGACGAGAAGAAGGTCGAGAACTTCGGCGGCAATGTGCCGATGAAGCGGGCCGGCCAGCCGGACGAGGTGGCGCCGTCCTATGTGTTCCTGGCATCCGATGACTCTTCATATATGTCGGGACAGGTGCTGCACCCGAACGGCGGCACGGTGGTGAACGGCTGAGCGGACTGGCTGACCGGAAGGGCAGCCCTCACAAGGTGGCCCCATGCGAAAAGCCCCCGTGCAGGGTGCACGGGGGCTTTTCATTCGTGGAGTGTTCGAAGCTGGCCGGCGGGCCGTCAGGAAAGGTGTCGGATCAGGCGGTCATCAGGTTGTTCAGCCGCTCCCGCGCACGGCACAGGCGGGAACGGATGGTGCCGATCGACACGTTCAGCGTCTCGGCCGCTTCCTGATAGGGACGCCCCTCGATGGCGACCAGCTTAACGACCTTGCGCTGGCTGGGGGTGAGCGAAGAAAAGGCGCGGTCGACATCGCGGAAGACCAGACGCGACATCTGCGCCGCATCGACCGACATGGCGCCGTCCCACAGCTCCACCTTCGTCACATGGCGGTCACGCTGCAGGTTGTTGAAATGCAGGTTCTTCAGCATGGTGGTCAGCCACGCCTGCATATTCGTGCCGGGTTCGAAACGATGTTGGCGCGACAGGGCGCGGGCCAGGCAGTCCTGCAGCAGGTCCTCTGCGGCGTTGGCGTCACGGGTCAGCTTGCAGGCATAGCGCTGCAGGTTCGGCATGCAGCGGATCAGTTCGTTTTCGAACGAGTACGCCATGGTCTTTCCTTCCTCCACGGTCTGTGTACGTCTCCCGCCGGCCGGGTGAACGGCAGCGCCCTTCGCGGTACGGGCGGGGCGCTGGGCGGGGACGGCATTGGGCTTTCCGGCGCGCAATGGCGGCGCCACCGGTTCGAAGGGCTGACAGTGTCTTTGCGGTCTTGAGCGCTCAGTATGCCCTGGCGGTCGTCTCCAGGGCGCTTCCGGCCCGGCCCGTCATCCGGTGCGGGTCGGCGGTCCCTGGGGGGTGTTGCGGAACGATCCGGTCGGCGGTGGCGTCATTGAGGCGGTCCCGTTGTTGCCCGTCGTTGATCGTGTCGGGAGCTAAACGCGCCGTCCGCCGCGGATGTTCCACCGCAGGATCCGGAAAGAGTGACATCGGTGGCAGATCGCGGAGATTCCGGTCCCGCCTCCGCTTGCCGGGCTTACCACCATCGAACGCGCCCGCCGGTGCGCCGCTGCAACACTCAGTCGTCGGAAAACAGAGGCTTTTCCAGGCGAAGCGCCGCCATTCCATCCTCGTAGTAATCGGGATATTCCGCGAAGCGCCGATAGCCGGCCGCGGTATAGAGCGCGATGGCGGCGGCATTGTCCGCCCGCACCTCCAACCTGATGCCGTCGCAGCCATGGGCGGCCGCGGCTTTTTCCAGCGCCGCCAGCAGGCGGCGGCCGATCCCCTGTCCGCGGTTGCCCGGCGCCACCGCGAAGGAGGTCAGGCGGGCGAAGCGCGTGCCGGCATGGAAAGCGACCACCCCATAGGCAAGTGGCGGCCCCTCCATATTCGGCACTTGGCGGTATGCCACCAGCACCACACCTTTTGCCTTTCGGATCGCATAACGGAAGTTGCGCTGCGTCATCCGGTCGGTCGGGAAGCTTCGCTCCTCTATCGCCAGCAGCGCGGCTATGTCGGCCAATTCGGCATGGCGGATGCGGATGCATGCTGCATCGCAGTGGACAGGATCGGATTCGTGAAGCATCGTTGACGGGAAAAAGGGGAGGGGACGACAGCCTACTCCCTTTTACCACAGCGAAACGATGGTGCGTTCCATGTGGGGAAAGCTTTGCTTAACCAACAGGGCAGACACTTCCGCCATAATTGGAGCGCCGTCCTTCCAGCCGCCCGCTCCTATTGGCCTTTCACGCAGAAAGTCAGGACATGGACGCTCGGTTTAAATCTCGCGACATCGAACGCCGCAGCCTTGATGTCGATGGCCTCAAACGGTCGTTCCTGGAATGGCTGGTCTATTCGGTCGGCAAGGATGCACGCGCCGCCACGCGCCGCGACTGGTTCCACACCGTGGCGCTGGCCGTTCGCGACCGCGTCGTCGACCGCTGGATGGACACGACCCGCAGCTATTACCAGGAAGACGCCAAGCGCGTTTACTACCTGTCCCTGGAATTCCTGATCGGGCGGCTGCTGACCAACAGCCTGTCGAACCTGGGCATCATGGACGAATGCCGTCAGGCGCTCGACCGCCTCGGCCTGTCGATGGACGATGTGGTCGATGCCGAGCCGGATGCGGCGCTGGGCAACGGCGGCCTCGGCCGTCTGGCCGCCTGCTTCCTCGACAGCATGGCCTCGCAGGGGCTGCCCGGCTACGGCTATGGCATCCGCTACGAGTTCGGCCTGTTCGAGCAGCGCTTCGAGAACGGCTGGCAGGTCGAATATCCCGAGCAGTGGCTGCAATTCGGCAACCCGTGGGAATTCGCCCGGCCGGAGGTGCTGTACCCGGTCCAGTTCTATGGCCGCGTCGAGGAGTTCCGCGACAGCGTCGGAGAGCGCGCCTATCGCTGGGTCGATGCCGACCGCGTGCTGGCGATGGCCTATGACACGCCGGTCGTCGGCTTCGGCGGCGAGACGATCAACACGCTGCGCCTGTGGTCGGCCCGCGCCACCCGCGACTTCAACTTCGGCCACTTCAACGACGGCGCCTATATGAAGGCGGTCGAGCAGAAGATCCTGTCGGAGAATCTCAGCCGCGTCCTCTATCCCAACGACGCGACGGAGACCGGCAAGGAACTGCGGCTGAAGCAGGAGTATTTCTTCACGTCGGCCTCGCTGCAGGACATCCTGCGCCGCTATCTGCAGCATCACTCCACCTTCGAGAATCTGCCCAACAAGGCGGCGATCCAGCTGAACGACACCCACCCGGCCATCGGCATCGCCGAACTGATGCGCCTTCTGGTCGATCAGCACGCCCTGCGCTGGGACGATGCGTGGGAGATCACCCGCGCCACCTTCGCCTACACCAACCACACCCTGCTGCCCGAAGCGCTGGAAGCCTGGCCGGTGCGGATGATCGAGCGGGTGCTGCCGCGCCACATGCAGATCATCTACGAGATCAACGCCAAGTTCCTGAACCGCACCAAGGCGCGGGCGGATGGCGACAATGTCAAGCTGTCGCGACTGTCGCTGATCGACGAGCGCGGCGAGCGTCGGGTCCGCATGGGCAATCTCGCCTTCCTCGGCTCGCACAAGGTCAACGGCGTGTCGGCCCTGCACACCGAGCTGATGAAGCAGACGGTGTTCGCCGATTTCCACGAGGAATTCCCGGACCGCATCAATAACAAGACCAACGGCATCACCCCGCGCCGCTGGCTGAAGCAGGCCAACCCGGCCCTGTCGGAGCTGATCACCACCCGCATCGGCGAGGGCTGGATCTCCGACCTGTCGCAGATCGCGGCATTGCGCGAGAAGGCCGACGACGTGGTGTTCCGCGAGGAGTTCCGCCGGGCCAAGCGCAAGAACAAGAAGCGTCTGGCCGCCTACATCGCCCGCCAGACCGGCGAGGAGGTGCTGGTCGACAGCATCTTCGACGTGCAGGTCAAGCGCATGCACGAGTACAAGCGCCAGCTGCTGAACGTGCTGCACACCATCGCGCTCTACAACGAGATGCGCGACAACCCGACGGTCAGCTGGGTCCCGGTGACCAAGGTGTTCGCCGGCAAGGCGGCGCCGTCCTACCACATGGCCAAGCTGATCATCAAACTGATCAACGACGTCGCCAAGGTGGTGAACCACGACCCGTCGGTGCATGACAACCTGAAGGTCGTTCTGCTGCCGAACTACAACGTCACCGCGGCCGAGATCATCATCCCCGCCGCCGACCTGTCGGAGCAGATCTCCACCGCCGGCATGGAGGCGTCGGGCACCGGCAACATGAAGCTGGCGCTGAACGGCGCCCTGACCATCGGCACGCTGGACGGCGCCAACGTCGAGATCCGCGAGCATGTCGGGCCGGACAACATCTTCATCTTCGGCATGACCGCGGAGGAGGTGAACGACCTGCGCGCCAGCGGCGGCTTCAACCCGCGCGATGTGATCGCGTCGAACCCCAGCCTGAAGCGGGCGCTCGACATGATTTCCACCGGTGCCTTCTCGCCGGACGACCGCAACCGCTACCACCCGATCGTCCAGGCGCTGACCGACGGCGGCGACCATTTCCTGGTGACGGCGGACTTTGCCGACTATTGCCGGGCGCAGGACGCCGCGATGGAACTGTACCGCGATCCGGAGGAATGGACCCGCAAGGCGATCCTGAACACCGCCAACATGGGATGGTTCTCGTCCGACCGTACGGTCAACGAGTACGCCCAGGAGATCTGGGACGTACACCCGGTGAAGCCGAGCCATGACGGCGAGGGGTTCCGGTAATCTCCAAGCCCGGCAATCTTTGATCAGGCGAATGCGCAGGCGCTTTACAATGCCTGCGCATTCGGATAAGAAGGCCCCATGAACCGCAAGGCCATCACCACCACTACGACCAAAAAAGCGACTCGCTTCGGCGGGCAGCGGCGTGGTGTGTGCTGATCGGATCGACCAGCGTTTCTTCCACGAGGCAGGCCCCGCCGGACAACGGACGGGGCCTCGTCGTATCCGGGGTCCGCTGTCCGAACGACCGATAGGCCGGTCCGATCAACAGTGCGATAGACAGGACGGAACCCCGCCATGAGCAGCAACAACGCCTCCGCTTCTTCCAAGTCCCTCCGCGTCGCCGTGGTCGGCGCCACCGGCGCCGTCGGCCGCGAGATGGTCAAGGTCCTGCACGACCGCAACTTCCCGGTCGCCGAACTCGGCCTGTTCGCCTCCGAGCGCTCCGCCGGCAAGGTGCAGGAGACCCCCTATGGCGCCCTGACCCTGCAGGCCTTCGATGCCGCGGTGGTGAAGGGTTATGACGTTGTCCTGCTGGCGGTGTCGGGCGACTTCGCCAAGGCGCACGCCAAGGATCTGGCCTCGGCCGGCGCGCTGGTGATCGACAACAGCTCCGCCTTCCGCTACGACGCCGACATCCCGCTGATCGTTCCGGAAATCAACGCCCACGTGTTCCGCGAGGCGTACGCCGCCGGCTCGCGCCTGATCGCCAACCCGAACTGCACCACGGCCATCGCCGTGGTCGCGCTCGGGCCGCTGCACAAGGCCTTCGGCATCAAGCGCGCCATCGTCTCCACCTATCAGGCCACCAGCGGCGCCGGTGCCGAGGGCATGGCCGAACTGGAAGAGCAGACGCGCAACCAGCTGGACGGCAAGCCGGTCACCAACAGCGTGTTCCGCCACCCGATCCCCTTCAACCTGATCCCCCAGATCGATGCCTTCCAGGAGAACGGCTACACGAAGGAGGAGATGAAGGTGACGTGGGAGACGCGGAAGATCATGGAGGTCCCGGACCTGCTGGTCAGTTGCACCGCCGTGCGCATCCCGACCTACCGCGCCCATTCCGAAGCCATCACGCTGGAGACGATCCAGCCGGTCACGCCCGACGCCGCCCGCGCCGTCCTGGCCGATGCCGCAGGCGTGAAGGTGGTGGACGATCCGGCCAACGGCGCCTACCCGATGCCACTGAACGCCACCGGCCAGTATGACGTCGAGGTCGGCCGCATCCGCACCAACCTGGTGTTCGGCGATCATGGCCTCGACCTGTTCGTCTGCGGCGACCAGCTGCTGAAGGGCGCCGCCCTGAACGCCGTGCAGATCGCCGAGCTGGCCCTGTAAGGTCCAGGGCAAGGCTGGACCCAAGGATCTGGAATCCCCAAGGATCTGGAATCCAAGTGCCGGCACTGCTATGTAATGCGACGGGGGCCGATGGGCGTGTTTCGCCTGTCGGCCCTTTCGCCGTTCACACGATCACCTTCTCTTGTCACGGGACCCGCGCATGTCCGAACTTCAGGACGCCGTCTCCCGCCGTCGGACCTTCGCCATCATCGCGCACCCCGACGCCGGTAAGACCACGCTCACGGAAAAGCTGCTGCTGTTCGGCGGCGCCATCCAGATGGCCGGTGCTGTCAAGGCGCGCGGCGAGCAGCGGCGCGCCAAGTCGGACTGGATGAAGGTGGAGCGCGAGCGCGGCATCTCGGTGACCGCCTCCGTCATGACCTTCGATTTCGACGGGCGCACCTTCAACCTGCTCGACACGCCGGGCCACGAGGACTTCTCTGAGGACACCTATCGCACGCTGACCGCGGTCGACAGTGCGGTGATGGTGATCGACGGCGCGAAGGGCATCGAGGCGCAGACGCTGAAGCTGTTCGAGGTCTGCCGTCTGCGCGACGTGCCGATCATGACCTTCTGCAACAAGATGGACCGCGAGGCGCGCGATCCCTTCGACCTGATCTCGGAGATCGAGAGCGCGCTGGCGCTGGAGGTCACGCCGGCCAGCTGGCCGATCGGCATGGGCCGCGACTTCCTGGGCTGCTACGACCTGATCCGCGACCGGCTGATCCTGATGGACCGCAGCAAGGGCGACGAGATCGACGAGGGCATCGAGTGCAACGGCCTGGACGATCCCCGTCTGGACGAGCTGCTGCCCGCCCACGCCGTCGCCAAGCTGCGCGAGGAGGTGGAGATGGCGCGCGGCCTGATGCCGGCCTTCGATCTGGAGGCCTATCGCGCCGGACATCTGACTCCCATCTATTTCGGCTCCGCCATCAACAATTTCGGCGTGCGCGAACTGCTGTCCGGTCTGGCGGAGAACGCCCCGCCGCCGCGCCCGCAGCCGGCCGATCCGCGCACCGTCCAGCCGGACGAGGACAAGGTCACCGGCTTCGTGTTCAAGGTCCAGGCCAACATGGACCCCAACCACCGCGACCGCATCGCCTTCGTCCGCCTCTGCTCCGGCCGCTACAAGCGGGGCGCCAAGCTGAAGCACATCCGCTCCGGCAAGCTGATGGCGGTGAACAATGCCGTGCTGTTCCTGGCCCGCGACCGCGAGGTGGCGGAAGAGGCGTGGCCCGGCGACATCATGGGCATCCCCAACCACGGGTCCTTGCGCATCGGCGACACGCTGACGGAAGGCGAGGATCTGCGCTTCACCGGCGTGCCCAGCTTCGCGCCGGAACTGCTTCAGCGCGTCCGCCCGGACGATCCGATGCGGGTGAAGCATCTGCGCAAGGCGCTGGAGCATTTCGCCGAAGAGGGCGCCTCCCAGGTGTTCAAGCCGCTGACCGGCGCCGACTGGGTGGTCGGCGTGGTCGGACAGCTGCAGTTCGAGGTTCTTGCCTCGCGCATCGAGGCGGAATACGGCATCGCCGCCCGCTTCGAGGGCGCCGGTCTGGACGCCGCCCGCTGGGTCGAAACCGACGACAAGGTCCAGTTGGAGAAGTTCATCGAGCTGAACCGCTCGGCGCTGGCGGAGGACCATGACGGCGCCCTGGTGTTCCTGGCCCGCAATGCCTGGCACCTGAATCGCGCGCAGGAGGATTTCCCGGCGCTGCGCTTCCTGAAGACCCGTGAGCAGAACCGCAAGGTCCACACGGCCGCATGAAATCGACGCCCGCCACCCGGCACAGGCCGCGGGCGGGCGTCTTTCCATGAGATAAATCTGTACAGCTCGACCCGAACGGACTGACGGCTTGACGGCGTCGGTCCGGTGGCGGACCTTGTGCGGGTGCGTGTGATGGTTTCGACACTTAAGCGATGGCCTCCGTCGGACGGGTATGGTCGGAAAAGAGGCGGACATGGCACTGGGATTGGACGAGCTTCTGGATAGCGGCGGGTTCATACCCCATGGGGTCTGCCTGCTCTGGCGCCCCGATATCCTGATGCTGCATGTCGGGTCCGATATTCTGATCGGCCTGTCCTATTTCTCGATTCCTGTGGCGCTGACCTATTTCGTCATGCGGCGCCGCGACGTGGCCTTCGGTTGGGTGGCGCTGCTGTTCGCGCTGTTCATCATCGCCTGCGGCACCACCCATTTCCTGTCGGTCTGGACGCTGTGGACTCCCGACTATGTGCTGGAAGGGCTGGTGAAGTTCATCACCGCCTTGGCCTCGCTGGCGACGGCGGGGGCACTCTGGTGGCTGATGCCGCGCCTGCTGGCCCTGCCCAGCCCACGTGAACTGGAGGCCAGCAATCGGGCCTTGGCGCTGGAGGTGGCGACACGGCGGGAGATGGAAACCCGCTATTCCGGCTTCTTCAACAATCTGGCCGAGGCGCTGTTCATCGTCCAGGTCCTTCCGGACGGTGATTTCGCCTACGAGGCGATCAACCCGGCGCTGGCGCGGATCGGCGGCCTGGATCCTGAGCAATTGCGTGACCGCCGTGTCCGGGATGCTGTGGCGCCGGAGTTGGCCAACCTGGTAATTCCCCGGTACACCGCCTGCCGCGATAGCGGTAAGACCATTGATTACGAAGAAACGCTGGACATGCCGGCCGGTCAGCGTGTCTTCCACACCATGCTGGTGCCGGTGAAGGATGCCGCCGGACGGGTAATCCAAATTCTGGGCAGCGGCCGTGACGTGACCGAGCGCAAACGCCTTCAGGAGGAGGTGGTCCAGACCTCCAAGCTGGCGACGCTGGGCACGCTGGCCGCCGGCATGGCGCACGAGATGAGCCAGCCGCTGAACGTCATCCGGCTTTGGACCGAAAACACCCTGAACCGCCTGCAGGAGAATCTGCTCGAACCGGCCCGTGCCGAAAAGGCCTTGAAACTGGTGATTGAGCAGACCGAACGCATGGGCAAGCTGATCGACCATGTCCGCACCTTCGGCCGGCGGGACGGCGGCGGCATGCGGGCCTTCCAACCCGCCAACTGCGTGCAGAGCGCCGTGGAGCTTGTGCGCCATCAATATGCGCTGGAAGACGTCGAGATCGTCGAAAGCTCAGGCTCGGCGCAACTGCCGGTAACCGGACGCCCCCTTGAATTGGAGCAGGTGATACTCAACCTGTTTTCGAACGCGCGCGATGCTATCGTCGCGCTTCGTGCAAATGGTGGGAAGGCGGGACGCATCATGGTGGCAGTCGGCGACGACCCGGACAGACAGAGCGTGGTCATCCAGGTGACCGACGACGGCGGCGGCATCGATCCCACGGTGTTGCCGCATATCTTCGATCCCTTCTTCACCACCAAGGAAGTCGGGAAGGGATCCGGCCTCGGCCTGTCGATCGGCTACGGCATCATCGACGGCATGGGCGGACGGATCGAAGCCCGCAACGTCGAGTTGGAGGGCGGAAGCCGCGGCGTCCGCTTCAGCATCACGCTGCCGAGCCAGCCGGTCTCCTCATCCGACAGGGAGTTCTCGCATGCCTGATCCGTTGCACATCCTGATCGCGGAGGACGAGGTGCTGGCGGCGATGGCGCTTGAGGATTTCCTGACCTTCAAGGGCTTCCGCGTCACCGTCGCCGCCAATGGGGTGGAGGCGCTTGAACGCTATGCCCGCGAGCGGGTGCACGCACTGGTGACCGACCTGCGCATGCCGCGCATGGACGGCGAGACGCTGATCCGGGAAATCCGCGAACGGGATGCCACCCTGCCGGTGGTGGTGATGACCGGTTATCTGACCCAGGACAGTGACCTGAAACAGGAGCGCTGGAAGCCGCTGGAGATCTTCAGCAAGCCCGTGAATCCGCGCACCATCTGCAACACGCTGCACCGCATGCTGGGCTTGCCGCAGGAGGCGTGAGCGGGATCGCTCAGTCCTCCAGCGGTTCGACGTCGACGCTGACGGTCAGGCCATGGCCGGCCCCGCCGACCAGGACGCCGCGGGCCGGGCTGACATCGTCGTAATCGCGCCCCCAGGCCACGGTGATGAAATCGCGATTGGCGACGCAGGCGTTGGTCGGGCAGATGTCCAACCAGCCAGCGGCGATCCCGCACCAGACAGATGCCCAGGCATGGCTGACGTCGGCGCCGACCAGCCGCGGCTGTCCCGGCGGGGGCAGGGTGCGCAGATAGCCGGAGACATAGCGTGCGGGAAGGCCGACGGCGCGGGCGCAGCCGACGGCGATATGGGCGAAGTCCTGGCAGACGCCGCGGCGGTTGCGCATCACCGCCGCCAGCGGCGTCGCCACCGTCGTCGCGGTGGGATCGAAGGCGAATTCGCGGTTGATGCGGTTCATCAGGTCGATGGCCGCCGCCACCGCCGGACGGCCGGGGGTGAAGCTGCCCCGGGCATACTCCAGCAACTCCGGGCTGGAAGCGACGAGCGCGCTGTCGAAGCAATATTGCGTGATCTCCGCCCCGTCGTCAGGCCCGGTCAGACCGCGCAGACTGTCGCGCACCTGTTCCCACGGCTGCGATTCGTTCGGAGCCAGCGCGGGCGGCTCGAACACCTCCACCTCGCTTTCGGCGATCACGGAGAAGGTCCGGTGCGGCTCCTGAACCGCGACATAGGTGACGGTGTTGCCGAAATAATCCACCCGCTCGGCCCGCACCGCCGGGACCGGATCGATGGTCAGCAGGCTGCGCCGGATGCGCTGGCGCGGGTGCGGCCGGGCGCTGAGATGCAGCAGATGGTGGGAGATCGGCACATCCTCGCCATAGTCGTAGGCGGTGGCATGGCGCACGCGATAGCGCGTCGAAAGGCCGCCACTGCTGGGGGAGGAGCCGGGAGCGTGGGAAGGGGGCGTCATCGCGTCAGGCCGATCGTGCGAAGGCATGGCTGAAATAGGCGTGCGCCAGGAAATTGGACACATCGGGCAACGACATCGCCAGCGTGTCGAGCAGCGTGCGCAACCCCTCGCCGGACGCCATCGCGTCGGTCCGTTCCAGGCTGTTGCGTGCGGCGGCGACGATGGCCAGCGCGCCGCCGGTCGGGTCCGTCCCGGTGCCGACGCCCTGGCTGGGCAGCGCCCGCATGTGGCGGTCCAGCGCCGCAAGCTGGAAAGCCAGCGCGCGGGGATTCGCCTCCTCCCCCAGCAGCAGGTCGAGCACGGGTGTGCGCAGCACGCTGGTCAGGTGGCGCGCGCGGTAGGTCATCACGCTCTCGCCCAGTTCCAGCAGCACCGACAGGGTGGCGGCCTGCACCGGCTCGTCCTCTCGGTCCAGGTCGGCGACATGGACCCCGCGCATCAGCGCGATCATGTGCAGCGAGCGTTCGATCCGCCGTCCGATGTCGAGGAAGCGCCAGCCGGCGCCCCGCGTCATGCTTTCCTGCTCGAGGCCGGAAAAGGCGGCCAGCGTGATCATCACGTCGTCCAGCCGCAGCAGCAGCGAGGCCGCGTCCATCCGTCCCTTCGGCGGCTGGGTCTGGCGGTCGATCGCCGAAACCACCCGCCACATGTCCATCGACAGGCGGTCGCGCACCGAATAGGCGGTGCGATGCAGGCGAAGCACCTGGGAACGCAGGCTGTTGGGATGGTCGGGGTCTGTCACCGCCGCGTGCAGCGCCTCGCGCAGGCCGCGGTTGGCGCCGCTTTCCGTCACCCGCGCCATCTCCGCCGGAATCATGCTCTGCGAACTGAGTAGGTCGAGCAACGGGCGAAGCTGCAGGGTGGCGCCCGGCATGTTGCTGTCGATCAGCCGACCCTGGGTGGCGCGCAGCAGGCGCAAAGCGCCCTCCGCCCGCTCGGCATAGCGGCCGAGCCAATAGAGGCCGTCGGCGACGCGGCTGGGGAGGTCGTTGGCGGACGGGCGGGCGCCGCTGGCCGTCGGCTCCGTCGCCAGCGCCGGGCGCGGCTGGGTGGAGGCGACGTTGGCCCGGCGCGGTGCCAGGATCCAGGTGTCCTTGCTGCCGCCGCCGCTCTGCATCGACACCACCAGACGGCCGGATTCGCTCGACACGCGGGTCAGGCCGCCGGGCATCACCGCATAGCCGCCGCTGGGGGTGGCGCAGAGGAAGACGCGCAGCACCAGCGGGCGCGGCTGCAGCCGGCCATCCTGCCAGACCGGTGCGGTGGAGAGCGCCATCTGCTCCTGCGCCACGAAATACCAGGGGCGGCGCTTGATCCGCTCGACAAGGACGGAGCGCTCGGCAGCCGACAGCTGGGCGCCGAAGATCGGCTCGAAGGACAGCGACGGGAAGGCCGGCTTGACCACCAGCCCGTCGAGATGGTCGATGACGTAGGCGCGTTCCGCGTCGTTGCCGCACCACCAGCTGGCGACGCCGGGCAGCCGCAGCTCCTCCCCCAGCAGATGGCGGCAGAGCGTCGGCAGCGACGACTTCATCGCCATCGATTCCATCAGGCCGGAACCCAGCGCGTTGGCCATCACGACATTGCCGGCCCGCACCGCCTCGATCAGCCCGGCAACGCCGAGCGAGCTGTCGGCGCGCATCTCCAGCGGATCGGCGAAATCGGCGTCGAGCCGGCGCAGGATCACGTCGACCTGCTCCAGCCCCGACAGGGTCTTGAGATAGACGGTCCGGTCGCGCACCGTCAGGTCCGCCCCCTCCACCAGCGTCAGGCCGAGATAGCGGGCGAGATAGACGTGCTCGAAATAGGTTTCGTTGTAGGGACCCGGGGTCAGGAGGACCACGCGCGGCAACCGGCCGGCGCCGCCGTTCCGCGGCGCGATGGACAGCAGGGTTTCCTTGAAGGTGTCGAAGAAGCCGGTCAGCCGCTCCACTTGGCAATGGCGGAAGCTGTCGGGCAGCACCTTGGCGATCACCGCGCGGTTTTCCAGCGCATAGCCGCTGCCGCTCGGCGCCTGGGTGCGGTCGGACAGCACCCACCAGCGCCCGTCGGGGGCGCGGGCGAGGTCGACGGCGTAGAAATGCAGATGCACGTCGTTCGGCACCCGGATGCCGTGGACCGCGCGGCGGAAGCCGGGGTCGGCATGGATCACCGACGGAGGCAGCCGGCCGTAACGGGTCAGCGTCTGCGGCCCGTACAGGTCGGTCAGGATGGCGTTCAGCAACGACGCCCGCTGGATCAACCCCGATTCGATGGCCTTCCATTCATGGGCCGGCAGCAGAAGCGGCATCATGTCAAGCGGCCATGGCCGCTCCATCCCATTGGGATCGCCGTAGATGTTGTAGGTGACGCCGTTCTGGTGCAGCAGCCGCCGCGCCTCCTCCCACCGCTGCGCCATCTGTTCGGCGTCGAGGGGGCCAAGCGTGCTCATGAAGGTCTGCCAGTGCGGCCGAAGCCGGCCCTGGCCGTTCACCATCTCGTCATAGACCTGGCCCGAGCCATAGCCGATGGCGTCGGCCTCGCCGAACAGCGATCCCTGGGTGAAGGGAACCGGCGGCATCCCGGACGGGATCACGGATGCCGGCGCGCGGAATGGCTGGTCGGATTGGGACAAGGTCGGACTGGTGCGTATTGCCTATGAAGGAAGCAACAGTCTGAACGTCCCCGCCCGGTGATGCAAGGCTGGCGGCCGGGCGATCCATCCGAAAGAGGAAAGCTTCCGCCCATATCCGTTCGCAGCCGCATGGGCCATGGGTGACCCTTGCGAATGAAAAAAGCCGGAGCGCCGCGGATGGCGACGCTCCGGCTTGCCGGATGCAGCGGAGATCCCGGAAACGGTCAGAGCGTCTTCAGGTATTCCACCAGCTGCCAACGCTGGTCGTCGGTCAGGCCAGCGCCGAATTCGTGGCCGCTGTTGTGGTTGCCGGGCTTGGTCGTGTCATAGACGAAGGTGGCATCCTTGGCGGAGGCATCCACGCCGACCTTGACCGGGTCGATGGAGGTGCTGCCCATGCGGAAGGTCACCGACCGCTGGGACGCCGGCAGCAGCATCTCATACAGGTTGGGCACCGACCCGTTGTGCATGAAGGGCGCCGTAGCCCACACGCCGTCCAGCGGACGCGCCTTGTAGGCCAGCAATTGCTTGATGGTGCCGGCCAGCGCCTCCTCGTCGGCGGTCGCCCCGCCGGAGGTGGACTTCGCCGGAGCGGCAGCCGCCTTCGCCGCACGGCCACCGGCGGGAACCGCGCCGACGGTCGGCTTGCTCTCGCCGCGGCCGGTCAGGGCGGCGATCACCTTCTGGTGGTCGGCGGTCATCCTGGCGCCCGGCTTCACGAAGGGCGTGGTGTCGAGCGTGCCGCCCTTCGTCTGCGATTCGGGCGACCAGCCGGCCGGCGCGCTGGCGGTCAGCCACGGCGCCGGGGCGTTGTCGCCCTTCAGCAGGTCGGCCAGCAGGCCCTGTTCACGCACCAGATCGCCGAAGATCGCACCGATCACCGCGTTGGACAGCAGATTCGCCGCCAGATCCGGGTTCTTCAGCGGCTTGCCGCCCAGCAGCTGCGGCGGCATGGCGACGTTGGCGAGGACGCCGGTATCGACCTGACGGCACAGCGCGTCGACCGCCATCTTCGGATCGGCGGCATAGTTGACCGTCACCATCCCGGCGGAGACGGCGGCATCGACGCCCTTGGTGCAGATCGTGCCGAAGGCCGCGATCACCGCCTTGGCATCGTCAGGCTTCGCCCAGTTGAACAGCGGCACCATCTCGATCGGCGCGGTGGTGTAGGTCTCGCCGCGCGGCAGGACGGCGTGGCAGCTCTGGCAGCTTTCCTTGTAGATCGTTTCACCGGCCGCCGCCTTGACGATGTCGACATTGCCGGCAAGGCTGTCCGGCCACACCGGCGAGCGCAGCTTGCGCAGCTGGTTTTCCATGTCGACCAGATTCCGGCCGCGGACCGTCGACTTGTAATAGTAATGCGCGGCGTCGGCCGGCGGCTTCAGCGCCACCTTGCCGAACACGCCCAGCACCTCGCCGGCATTGCGGCCCAGCGCGTCGAAGGCGGTGGCGTTCGGCAGCAGGCCGTTCCATTGCACACGCGGCTGGTGCGGCGCATCCCACAGGAAGGGATAGCTGACCGGGGCGTTCGGCGCGCGATTGTTCTTGGGCAGGTTCAGGTCGATGGCCGAAACCCGGTTGAAGATCATGCCGAAGGCGTCGGTGCGCATCGACCCCCAGGGCGTGTCCGGGGTGCTGGCGGCGACGAAGGCGGCGAAGGACTGGTCGAAGGCCTTCAGGTCGTTGTACAGCGCCAGCTTCTGCTGATCGGTGGCGCCGGCGCCCAGCACGCGGGTGGCGAAGGGCTGGAAGGCCGCGTCGCTGGTCACCGTGGTGTGGACGGCGCCGCTCAGCCCGCTGATGAAGCCATAGAGGTCGCCGGTGGTGACCGCGCCGTCGATGCGCATGGTCTTGCCGTTCACCGTCACATCGCCGGTGTGGCAGGCGGCGCAGGTCATGCCGAACCAGGTGGTCTTGTCGGGATCGGTGTCCTTGACGAAGCCGACCGGCAGCAGATCGGGGTTCCAACTGCTGGCCGTGCCGGCGGCATAGCCGTAGCGGGTGATGCTCTTGACGAAGGGCTGCTTGGTCTGCGGATCCTCCAACGCCATGAACCAGTCATAGCGCATGATCTGCGAGCCCTGCGTGGTGTTGTAGTACCACTGGCGGGCTTCGTCCGACCAACCCTGGTCCAGGTACCACAGCCCGTTGACCTCGACCGGCGGCTTGACCGGCACCGGACGCGGCGGCTGCGGCGGCTCGGCGCAGGAGCTGAGCATCAGCGCAGTGGCCGCCAGCGTCGCGTAGAAGGGCAGCTTCATCCCTGTTATTCCCTCATCTGGTGTATGTCGCTTTGGCATTCGACCGATGAGGGTAAATCCGATAACCGTTATACGGGTAGTGCTATCGCGTTATGACGCTGAAAAATGGATGACGGGGTGGACATGGGTGAAGCTCCCTCTCCCGTCCCGGGAGAGGGAAGGGGCCCATGCGGAGGATGGGAAGGGTGAGGGGTGGTCCAAGGATCGAGAATCCATGTTCGGAATGCCCCTCACCCTCCCCACTTCGTGGGTCCCCTCCCTCTCCCGGAGCGGGAGAGGGCATTTATCACCATGGGCGATAGGCTTCACCCCCGCCGCAGATCCAGGGTCATCGGGAACTGCGGGTTGCGTTCCTCCGCCGGGGCGTCCATCGGGCCGGGGGTATGGCCGAAGGGGAAGAAGCGGGCCAAGCGGCGGCCCTCCGCCTCGTTGGCGTTGACCGGGAAGGTCTCGTAGTTGCGGCCGCCCGGATGCATGACGTGATAGGTGCAGCCGCCGATCGACCGGCCCGCCCAGCTGTCGAGGATGTCGAATATCAGCGGGGTGTGGACGGGAATCGTCGGGTGCAGGCAGGAGGGCGGCTGCCACGCGCGATAGCGCACGCCGCCGACGAACTCGCCCTCCACCCCGGTGGGGATCAGCGGCACGCGCCGGCCGTTGCAGGTGATGACGTGGCGGGCGTCGATCAGGCCGGTGACGCGCACCTGCACCCGCTCCACCGAGCTGTCGACATAGCGCACCGTGCCGCCGCCGCCCGGCTCCTCGCCCAGGACATGCCAGGGCTCCAGCGCCATGCGCAGTTCCATGGTGATGCCGCGCTGGCTGACATGGCCGTAGACCGGGAAACGGAAGTTGAAATGCGGCGCGAACCAGCTGTCCTCCAGCGGATAGCCATGGTCGCGCAGGTCCTGCAGCACGTCGGCCATGTCCTGCTGGACGAAGTGCGGCAGCATGAAGCGGTCGTGCAGCTCGGTGCCCCAGCGCACCAGCTTGCCCTTGTAGGGATGCTTCCAGAAGCGCGCGACCAGCGCCCGCATCAGAAGCTGCTGGGTCAGGCTCATCTCCGCATGCGGCGGCATCTCGAAGGCGCGGAACTCGACGAGGCCGAGGCGGCCGGTGGAGCTGTCCGGCGAATAGAGCTTGTCGATGCAGAACTCCGCCCGGTGGGTGTTGCCCTGCACATCGACCAGCAGGTTGCGCAGCACCCGGTCGACCAGCCAGGGCGGGCAGTTGCCATTCGCCGCCGCCTGATCGATCTGGTTGAAGGCGATCTCCAGCTCATAGAGCTGGTCGTCGCGCGCCTCGTCCACGCGCGGAGCCTGACTGGTCGGGCCGATGAACAGGCCGGAGAAGACGTAGGACAGGGCAGGGTGGTTCTGCCAATAGGTGATGAGGCTGCGCAGCAGGTCGGGCCGGCGCAGGAAGGGGCTGTCGGCCGCGGTGGCGCCGCCCATCACCACATGGTTGCCGCCGCCGGTGCCGCAATGGCGCCCGTCGATCATGAACTTTTCCGCCCCCAGGCGGGACTGGCGCGCATCCTCGTACAGGGCGATGGTGTTGCGCACCAGATCGTCCCAGCTGTGGGCGGGGTGGATGTTCACCTCGATCACGCCTGGGTCGGGGGTGACGGCCATGGAGTTCAGGCGCGGGTCCTTCGGCGGCTGGTAACCCTCGATGACGACCGGCATCTCGAGCTCGACCGCGGTCGCCTCGATCTCCACCAGCATCGCCAGATAGTCCTCCAGCGTGCTCATCGGCGGCATGAACAGGTGCAGGCGGCCATTGCGCGCCTCGCAGCTCAGGGCGGTGCGCACCACCCACCAGGCCGATTTGCCTTCCTCCGGCAGTTCGTCACGGATCTCCGCCATGATGCGCTGGCGCTGGGCGATCCGTTTGTCGGTGTGGACGCCACGGTCGGATTCCTGGACGGCACCGCGAATCTCCTGCCGGCGCTGCACCGGATGAGGCGGAAGCGGGCCGCGATCCTCGAACGGGTCGGTTTCCCAGGCATAAGGATAGTCGGACTTCGACACCCAGGGCAGCGAGCCCAACGGCAGGCGGTAGCCGACCGGGCTGTCGCCGGGGATCAGCAGCAGCTTCTCCTGGCGCAGCGGCCATGTGCTGGACAGCCAGACCGGCCCCTGCTGGGTCATGCGCCGGTTGATCGGCATGACGAAGCCGACCGGCTCTGCCAGACCGCGGGTGAAGACGCGGGTCAGCCGCTCGCGCTCCTCCTTGTCATCCAGCTTGCTGTTCAGCGGATCGACATTGATCGGAAGCTGCGATTCCTTGCGCAGATAGTGCCAGGGGTCCTCATAGGCGCCGAGCACGAGGTTCGGGTCGAGGCCCAGCCTTTTTGCCAGCGCCATCAGGAACACGCCGGCATCCTGGGAGGTGTGGCCGTAATCGGTGTCCTCGCGCGCCAGCAGGTCGCGGTTGGCCCACAGCGCCTCGCCGTCACGGCGCCAGTAGAGCGTCATCGCCCAGCGCGGCAGCGATTCGCCGGGATACCATTTGCCCTGGCCGAAATGCAGCAGGCCGCCGGGAGCGAAGCGTGCCATCAGCCGGTGGATCAGATCGGCAGCCATCTTGCGCTTCTGCGGACCCAGCGCGGTGGTGTTCCACTCGGCGCCGTCCATGTCGTCGATGGAGACGAAGGTCGGCTCGCCACCCATGGTCAGGCGGACGTCCTCGGTCTTCAGATCCTCGTCGACCCGGTGGCCCAGCGCTTCGATCGCCGCCCATTGCTGTGGGGTGTAGGGCTTGGTGACGCGCGGCGCCTCGTAGATGCGGGTGACCGACATCTCATGGCCGAATTCGACCTCGGCCTCGTCGACGAGGCCGGAAATCGGGGCGGCGGAGGAGGCGTCCGGCGTGCAGGCCAGCGGAATGTGCCCCTCGCCCGCCAGCAGGCCGGAGGTGGGGTCCAGCCCGACCCAGCCGGCGCCGGGCAGGAACACCTCCACCCAGGCATGCAGGTCGGTGAAGTCGCTCTCCGGACCCGACGGGCCGTCGAGCGCCTTCTGGTCGGCGGTCAGCTGGATCAGGTAGCCGGAGACGAAGCGGGTGGCCAGACCCAGGTGACGCAGGATCTGCACCAGCAGCCACGCCGAATCGCGACAGGAGCCGGTGCGCCTGGTCAGCGTCTCAGCACAGCTCTGGATGCCGGGCTCCATCCGGATGACATAGCCGATGTCCTGCTGCAGCCGCTGGTTGACCGCGACCAGGAAATCGATGGTCGGCGTCCTTTCCCGCGGAATGTCCCTCAGATAGGCGATCAGTTCCGGCCCCGGCTCCTCCGTCTCCAGGTACGGGCGCAGCTCGCGCTGCAGCCAGTCTTCGTAGGCGAAGGGGATATGGCTCGCCTTCTCCTCCAGGAAGAAGTCGAACGGGTTGATCGCGGCGATCTCGGCGACCAGATCGACCTCGACGATGAACTCGCGCGTCTTTTCCGGGAAGACGAAGCGGGCCTGGAAATTCGATTGCGGATCCTGCTGCCAGTTCAGGAAATGCTGTTTGGGCGTGACCTTCAGGGAATAGCTGAGGATCGGTGTCCGGCAATGGGGCGCCGGCCGCAACCGGATGATCTGTGGGCCGAGCGACACCGGCCGGTCGTAACGATAGATCGTCTTATGGTTCAGCGCGACGTGGATCGCCATGGAAAACCCCGCCTCATGCCTGTTCGATGATGTTCGCGCCCCGGTTTGGTCCAGGGTCGCCGATGCAACGGTAACACCGTTGAATCGGACCCGACAGAGCGCCCCGGCACCGATCCTACCGCAGTTGCGAAAAAGTCACGAAGTTGCGAATGACGCGCGCTGCGGCTTTCTTCCGTTCGCGTTACCCTTTATATCCTAAGCGATCGGAGTATCGCGGCGGCGGGAATTCGCGTCTGGATGGTGTCGGTGGCGGCTTCTTCACTCATGGGCGGCAACCGCGGTGCGGGCGGTTCGGGCGATGCCGGCCCCGGCGGCGCCGGACGGGGCGTCGTCACCGGAAAATACTTCAACTTCAAGCCTCTGCCTCCGTCGGCCGACATTCTCGGCAATCCGCTGATCGTCCCCAACCTGCCGACGCACAAACTGCCGAAGGAAACCTTCGGCAGCCGTGTGAAGCGGTTTTTTGCCCGCATGAACCTCGGCAGCCAATCGGCCGACACCAAGCTGCGCTGGAAACTGCACGACACGATCCAGGCGACCATGGCTTCGCTGTCGCCCGCCGTCACGCTGGTGGCCGAAAAGCGGGCGCCGGCGAAGAACAGGAAGCTGTCTGTTCCGGTCGTCGTCGTGCGTCATCCCTATCACCTGCGCCATGTGTTCGAGATGCTGCCAACCATCCCCGACAGGTTCGCGGTGGAGCGGCGCTTTCTCGAACTGCTGATGACCCGTGCGCTGAAGCGGTACGGCGAGCAGATGGCCCTGATCAAGGGCAGCGCCTTTTCCTTCGAGCACGAGGCACGGGAGTATTTCTTCGCCGGATTCCGCCTGGAAAAGCAGATCAAGAAGGTCAACAATCCGGACGAGCGGTTTGCGGCGCTGCAGGCGATCCACACCAACTATTTCCATGGCCGCAACTATTATTACTTTGCGTTGCTGCGGCGGGAGAAACTGGCGCCGGACAACAAACTGTTCATGCTGTTCGCCCGCGCGGTCTATTTCATGGCGCGGGTCGACTGGAACGGCGAACTGCTGGAAAAGCCGAATCCGCGCATGTTGCCAAGCCGCGACGACATGCTGTTTTTCGTGGAGCGTGACAAGTCGGTCGTGACGCGCTATCGCACCGACCAGGATTTCCAGCGTCAGGTCAAGGCCGTGCTGGAGGCCTTCCCCGCTTCGTGACGTTCCGCTTCCTTATCCAAGGTTTCCTGCGATGCGCGCCCTGTCCCTGGTTGGCGGTTTCCTGGCTGCCGGCTCCCTGTTCGCGGTGATGGCCGCGGTCCCGGCCCTTTCGGCTCCGGTGGACACTCCCCCGCCGGAGGCCGCCGCTCCCGAGGCGGCGGCGCGCGGCTGTGAGGCGGCGGAGACGCCCACCGCGCAGCTGATGTGCGGCGATGCGAAGCTGGCGGCGGCCGGTGCGGCGATGGATGCGGCGCTGGCGGCCCTTGGCGCCACCACCGACGACAGCGGCCGTGCGGCGATCGAGGATAGCCAGACCGTCTGGCGGGCAAAGCGGGACGAATCCTGTCCGGTGACCGCGGCCGATTTGGCCGACGCGAAATTGGCAAAGACGCGCGCGGATTGCCTGGCGCGTGTCATCCGCAAGCGCACTGCGGCGCTGGAGGCGGAGCGGCAGTCCCGGTCCCGGCCGGTCGGCGATCTGCCGCTGTCCGTCACTGGCGCCGCGGCCCGCCGGTTCGCCGCACCCCAGCCGCCGGTGCCGCCGATCAGCCGCAAGGTCTCGCTGGAGACTCTGGCCGGCCGCTGGGCCAAGGCCGATCCGGGCGACCGCACCGCCATCGACGATTGCCGAAGCTCCTATCTGGACATCGGCACCGACCGCAGCCTCCACGCCGTGGAGCCGCGGCTGCAGCTGTTCCCGTTGGATGGCACCCTGGCGGCCGACGGCGACCCGGTGCAGGGGGTGGCGCTTCTGCCGGCCGCTCCGTCGGAAGGAGCTCAGGCCCAGGCGGCGGCACCGCTGGCGACCCTGCGGCTTCTGCCGGCCGATTCGCCGCGTTTCGACCGGCTGATCCTGCGCATGGAACCGCCGGCCAGCTTCGCGGCGGAATTCGTCCGCTGCCGCTGAGGGGGCCGGCGACGGCCGGCTTCGCTCGTACTGTCGGTCACGCGTCACACGGTCGGAATGGTACCGCCGTCGATGACGTATTCGGTGCCGGTTATGGTCTTGGCACGGTCGGAAGCGAGGAACGCAATCAGGTTGGCGACATCGTCCGGCTTCGATGGCCCGCCGATGGGAATGCCGCCGAGCGAGTCCATGATGATCCGCTTGCCGCCTTCATAGTCTGTGCCGGCGTCCCTCGCGAGCCGCTCGGCCAAACGTACCGCCGCCTCGGTCTCGATCCAACCGGGCGAGACTCGCACCACGCGCACGCCTTTGGGCGAAACTTCCTTGGACAGGCTCTTGCTGTAGGTCGAGAGCGCGGCCTTCGCAGCGGCATAGGCTGTCGTCGACTGCGGCAAGGGCAGCTCGCGCTGTATCGAGGTCACGTGGATGACCACACCATGGCCCTGCGCCACCATCGCCGGCACAAGCTCGCGGTCGAGCCGGATCGCGGGCATCAGATTCAGGTCGAGTTCCCTGCTCCAGACTTCGTCGTTCAACGCAGCGAATCCGCCTGTGGGAGCGGAGGAACCACCCAGCATGTGAACGATGACGTCGATCCCGCCCAAGCGTTCGCGCGCCGCCGCCGCGAGCTTGGCACACCCGTCCGGGCTCGTCAGATCCGCGGAGACGAACATCGCCTCGTCCATCCCGTCCGGGCGCGAGCGGGCCGCAGTCAGCACACGGGCCCCGAGTTCGCGAAACAGCGTGACGGTGGCCGCACCAGCGCCCCGTGTGCCCGATGTGACGAGCGCTCGCTTGCCGTCCAGATTGATGAAGGGGCTCATGGGTTGATCTCCAGGCCGGCAATCCGGCTGCCCTCGACCCGGAACGCAAAGACCATCCTGGCGGGACTGCCGGGGAATTGCCCAGTCACGTTCATGAGAACTCTGGTGGTCTGGCCGTCTTCAGTCGATTCGAGCGGTTCAATCACGTGTTGGTACTTGGCCTTTGCAGCCCGCCACCACGCGCCGATCGCTTTTTTGCCAAAGTGAGTGCCGTCTTCATCCTTGACGGCGGCGTCGGGCGCGAAGGCATCGATCAGCGCAATGTCGTCGTTCCTTCCGTCTGCATCGATGTAGGCCAAGACCGGTGAAGGGAGTGTCATCGCGTCATTCCTCCTGATCGAAGTTTCCTGTCCTTTCCAAACTAAGTTTGGACATCTGTTTCGATAATCGGGATAAAACGGGATGAGGGGTTTTGATTGGCGGGACAATGCGCGAGGCTGAGCTGAACGATCTGGATGCGGTCATCGCCATTGCGCGACGGGGCACCTTTCGCGCAGCGGCGCTCGACCTGGGCATGTCGACGACAGCGCTCAGCAATGCGATCGGCAAACTCGAAGCGGGCCTTGGCGTTCGCCTGTTCAACCGGACGACACGGAGCGTCTCGCTCACCGATGCCGGGCGGGTGTTCGTCGAGCAGGTTGGTCCGGCATTGCAGGATGTCCACGGCGCCTTGGAAGCCGTGCGGTCGCAGCAGATCATTCCGTCGGGCACACTTCGCATCAATGCCTTCGCCACAGCGGCGCGCGAACTCCTCTCGCCTCTGGTGCTGGAGTTCCTGCGCCGTCATCCGCAGGTCCATGTCGACCTCGTCACCGAAGGGCGGCTGGTGGATATCGTCGCCGAGGGGTTCGACCTTGGTGTACGTGCGGCCGACCTAGTACCGAGCGACATGATCGCGGTTCCACTGGGTCGGCCGCAGCGTTATGCGGTCGTCGGGTCGCCGGCATATTTCGCGGCGCATGAGCGGCCGCGCCTGCCGCCCGACCTGCTCGTTCACCCGTGCATTCGTGTCCGTCTGCCGAACGGTGCCCTATTCCGGTGGCAGTTCGAGAAGGACGGGCAGTCGGCACAGATCGAGGTCAATGGACCGATCACGCTGGACGAGGCCAGTCTGGCGCGGATCGCCGTCCTCGAAGGCGTAGGCCTAGGCTTCTTCATGGAACCGGACGTGCGGGCCGACGTTGAGGCGGGCCGTCTCGTTCGCGTTCTCGATGACTGGACGCCGCCGCGTTCCGGGCTCTGCCTTTACTATTCCGGACGGCGCAACCCGTCGGCCGCCTTCAGGGCCTTTGTCGGCCTTGCCCGTGAACTCGGTACGAGGGGTGGCGCACTAGGATCGTGACACGAGGAAGCGGACGGTCATCGACAGCCGCTCCCGCGGCGGCAGGGCGATGACGCCGGCACCGGGTTCCTGCGGACGGTTCAGCGCGTCGGTCATGTGGGTGACCGGCTCCAGGCACAGATAGGGTTCGCCGGGCGGGGCATAGACGATCAGGTGTCCGACCGGCCCGTCCGCCAGCATGGTCAGGCGCAGCCGTTCGCGCGGACGGTCCAGCGTCGCGGAGCCGTTCCAGCCGGTGAAGCCGTTGTCCAACGCCACATGGTCCATGGTCACGCCATGGCGGAAGTCCCAGGCGGCGGGCACCGGGCGATTCCGGCAGGGCAGGATGGTGTCGTCATTCTCCCAGACGGATTGGACGCCGGCGGTCACGCGGCTGCCCGGCGACCTGACCAGATAGGGATGCAGCCCCAGCCCGGCCGGCATATCGCTGTCCGAGTCGTTGATGAGGTCGAGCGTGACGGTCAGCCCTTCGCCGTCCAGCGACACCGTCTGTGCCGCGCGATAGCTCCAGGGCCAGTCGTCGGCCCGGTGGGCGAATGCCATGCGCAGGGCGTCGTCGGTGACGGCCTCCACGCTCCAGGGGGATGACCAGCCATGGCCGTGGATCCTGTGGGGTGATCCGGGATCGGTGGCGAGCACGACCTCCCGGCCCTGGAAGACGAACCGGCCGCCGCCGATGCGGTTGGAAAAGGGGACCAGCGGGAAACAGGCCATGTCCGGGGCGAAATTCCCGGCCAGCGCGTGGTCGGACGCCCGCCGGAACAGCTCGACCGGGCCATCGGCGGTGGACAGGCTCCAGCTCGCCAGCGAACCGCCGCATTGGGGGGCCGCGGTGAGCTTCATCGGTCCGTGCCGCAACGCGATGATGGTGCCCGTCCGGATCATGCGTTTCTCCCATCGTCGGCGTCACGATTCTTATCGCACATGCGAAGGCCGAAGGAAACGGTCGCCACCGGCAAGGCGCCGACTGCCTCGACGCTGACACAGTTCATCTGTTTTTGTCGAAAAATGTGGGTATCGTACACTCGTCATTTACCCTCCTTGCGCGACGATGCCCGTCCGGCACTGCTCCCCGGCGGGTGCGGAATACCGGTTGTATCGACAACGCGGAAGGGGCGCCGGTGTTGCAGCCCGGCCGCGCAATCCGTCACGTCCAGGAAAGGCCCGGAGTGTCCACTCCCCAACTCAGCCGCGCGATGCCGACTCCGTCGTCGGCCATGGCCACGCTCGACGAGGTGGAGCCATGCGACTCGCTGCCGGACTACCACGCGCTGCCGGCGCGGCTGCTGATCGGCACGGTGCTGCGGTCTTACCTGGACCCGCTGTACCTGACCCCGACGGAGTTGATCCATCTGCCCAAGCCGCTGAAAGCCTGCCTGGAACAGGGGACGCTGATCGAGGCGGCCCTGAGCAAGGTCGCGGCGGCCCAGGCGCGTGCGCCGGGACAGGAGCAGCAGACGCGCAAACGCGCCATCCGTGCCGCGGTGGACGAAAGCTGGGCCAAGGCGCGCGCCGCCCAGGCCGCATTCGCCGCCATGCCGCGCGGCCGCAAGCCGGTGGACTGGCTGCTCTCCCAGGGGGCCAAGACGCCCACCGGCGATGCGGAGTACGACCTGCGTGTTGCCATCGCCCTGGAACTGGTGGAGATCAAGAGCTGGAACGGCAAGCTGGACCGCCTGCTTGAACTGCACCAGTGGGACCGGGACGAGCGGCTGGCCGCGGCGGTCGATGGGGTGATCGGCGATGTCCTGGCCTCCGCCGCCGCCGGTGCGGAGCTGTTCGGAACCAATCTGCTGCCGGGAACGTTGCTGTCCAGCCTCTGCGACATGCTGTTCGGCCGCATCGGCATGGAGGCCATCGGGCCGAACAGCGTCGGCGTGCTGAACGCCCTGTTCCGCCAGGGCAAGCTGCCCCATGCGAAGGCCGCCGTCCTCGACCGCATCCGCCGCCAGTTGAAGGCACCCCAGCCGCTGGGCCGCGGCGCCTTCGACCAGGAGGCGGAGATGCTGAAGACGCTGGTCGGGCATCTGCTGACCCGCGACGGGCTGGTCGGCGGTGCGGCCATGGCCGACGCGCTGACCGTCCGCTATTCGCGCCGGCTGGAGCAGGGTGGGGCCAGCGCCTATCGCCGCTCCATCATCGGGATGGGCGAAGGGCAATCGGATCTGATCTGCCGCATCCATTACCTGACCCGTGTCGCTGCCGCCCCGGCCGCCGAACGGCATGCCGACGAGATCCTCGCATCGCTCGACGCGGCGGTCTGCAACGAGTTGCTGATCGAGAACATGCTGGTGCAGACGCCGGACACCGCCTTGCTGGAGCGCGATTTCGCCCGCGCACTGGCGGCCATCCGCGCCGCACCGCTGCCGGCGGACGCCTGCGAGCGGATCGCCGGACGGGCAGAGCGCGCGGTCGACGATTTCGTGAAGACCGGGCAGCTCGCGGTTCGTCTGAAGCAGGTGGAACCGGTCCTGCGCCGCCGCACCGTCCGGCTGGCGGAGGTCGCCTGTTCGGGCCTGATCCGCGAGGATGGCGCCCTGCCGCTGATGCGCCAGCACATCCTGGAAATCGTCCGCCAGCCGCAATTCCAGGCCGAACTCGCCCAGCCCGAAAGCGAGGTCGCCCAGGCCGAGGTGAGAAGGCTGCTGGAACTGCTGGATCGGCTGCGCCAGATGGCGACCGCACCCGCACCCCCGCCCGTTCTGCCGCCCGCTCCGCCGGCCACCGTGGAAGTCGCGCCTCCGCCGTCCCGGGCCGCTCGCAGCGCCGACACGGTTCTTCATCCGGCCAGCCAGCAACGGGGTGCGGCCGGCGCGCTCCCCGCGGTCGCCGACGACACGGCGGGGCTGTGCCCAAGCTGCTATTCCGCGAAAGGACGGTCGGAGACCTGCGGGGCCTGCGGCTTCCCGGCCAAATCGGACAACCGGCCGGGCGTGCATCTGGTGCCGGGGACGCTGCTGCATGGCCGCTACCGTGCCGGGCGCGTGCTGGGGCAGGGCGGGTTCGGCGCCACCTATCTGGGATGGGATGATCGGCTGCAGGTGAAGGTGGCGATCAAGGAATACTATCCATCCAACCTGATCTCCCGCGTTCCCAACGCCGCCGCCGTCTCCCCCTTCTCCGACGAGCATGCGGAGACCTTCGCCGCCGGCCTCGCCAAGTTCCTGGAGGAGGCGCGGACGCTCGCTCGCCTGCGCGAGGTGCGCGAGATCGTCGGTATCCAGGATTTCTTCGAAGAGAACGCCACCGCCTATCTGGTCATGGAGCTGCTGGAAGGCCGCACCATGAAGAAATATCTGGCTGATTGCGGCGGCCGAATCGACGTGAAGCGGACGCTGTCGGTGGTGATGCCGATCGCCAAGGCGTTGCAGGCCATCCACGAGCAGGGACTGATCCACCGCGACATCAGTCCGGACAACATCTTCCTGACCAACGGCGGCGACCGCAAGCTGCTGGACTTCGGCGCTGCAAGGCAGACCGCCCGTCCAGGCGCCGGCCTGACCGTGATCCTCAAGCCCGGCTACGCCCCGCCGGAGCAATATTCCAACGAAGGGCGGCAAGGTCCCTGGTCGGACGTCTATGCGCTCTGCGCCACGATCTATCTGGCGCTGACCGGCCGCACCCCACCCGATGCCACCGCCCGCTTCATGAACGACAAGGTGCCGAAGCCGTCCGAACTGGGCGTGGCGCTGCCCCCCGGATTCGAGAAGGTGCTGCTGTCCGGTCTGGCCATGCGCTGGCAGGACCGTCCGCAATCGATGAAGGATCTGCTGCGCGCCATGACCAATTCGCTGGCCGGCGGTTGACCGACGGAAATCGCTGCCAAGAAAAAAAGGGACCGGCGCACCGGTCCCCCTTTTCCTGAACGGCTGCGGAGGAGGCGTTACTTCACGTCGGCCGCAACTTGCATCTTGATGATCTTGTCCGGGTCGGTGACCTGTCCGTTGCGGGACTGGCTGCCCTTCTTGATCATGTCGACGAACTCCATGCCCTCGACCACGCGGCCCCAGACGGTGTACTGGCGGTCCAGGAACTGGGACGGGGCGAAGCAGATGAAGAACTGGCTGTCGGCGCTGTCCGGATCCTGGGCGCGGGCCATCGACAGGGTGCCGCGGATGTGCGGAGCGCTGGAGAACTCGGCCTTCAGCTTCTTGCCGGAGCCGCCCATGCCGGTGCCGGTCGGGTCGCCGGTCTGGGCCATGAAGCCGTCGATGACGCGGTGGAAGACGACGCCGTCATAGAAGCCCTGGCGGGTCAGTTCCTTGATGCGGGCGACGTGGTTCGGCGCCAGGTCGGGCCGCAGTTCGATCACCACGCGACCGTCCTTCAGGTCGAGGTAAATGGTGTTTTCCGGATCCAAGGCCTTCGCCTCCCCTTGAGAAACTGTAAAGAACGAGACAGTGAAGATTGTGGCGAACAGGGCCGCCAGCAACGCGCGGGTCCACCGCTTCATGCGAAACACTCCGATGAGCCGAAATCCGCGCCACGGACCATAGGGGAAAAGCGCGGGAATGCAAAGCCGCGCTGGCGGGGATGGCGATCCGCCGAAAGTCTCCGCCAAAAGTCACGGATGACGGCCACTCGTCCGGGTGTTCATCCGGACATGGACGTGGCATGGGATTTGGCATGCCGGTCATGACGGGACTTTGGGGAAAGGACAGGGGCTTGAGGCTGGGACGGGCGATAGCCGGCACGGTGGCGGTCACGGTGACCTTGGCCGTGGTCGGGCTGGGCGGTGCGATCCTGACCGGTCCGGCGCTGATCGGCGGGACGGCGACGCAGACCTTGCGCGATGCCGGCTTCACCGAAGCCGCGGTGACCGTCACCAGCCTGCGCATCGCCGATGGCTGGCGCGGCCTGCGGCTGGAGTTTGCCGTCGACAGTGGCCCGTTGGAGGCCGCGGCCAAGACGCTCGACCTGTCGATGTCGGGTCGCGTGACGCTGTCCGGCGCGCTGGTGGTCGGGATGGACGGCGGTGCGGTGACCGTCGCCCCCGCCGGCTGCCTGCCCGCCAAGGCGGAACGGCTCACGGTCGCCAGGCAGCCGCTCGGCCTGCCGCAGGGGGCGACGCTGTGTCCGGTGGGGGAAACCCCGCTCCTGCGCTGGTCGTCCGATGCCATGACGGTCGTGGCGGAGCTGCAGGCGCCGCGCCTGGAGGCTCCCGCCAGTGACCTGCGCGCCGACAAGGTCGTGCTGCGGCTGGCGCAGGATGGCGACGGTCGGCGGGCGGAGGTCGTGGTCGCACAATTGACCAACACGACCAAGCCCGCGCCTGTCGTCCCGCTGGCGGTGACAATGCAGGCGGTGCAGGCAGGGCAGGGGCCATGGGCGATCGACGGCACCGCCAAGGGCGCAAACGGCCTCCTCACCGTCACGCTCGACGGCACCTATGATCAGACCGCCGGTGCCGGGAAGCTGGAGGCGGTGGCGAAGCCGTTCCGCCTTGCCGCCGATGGCCCCGGTCTCGCCGCCGTTTCGCCGCTCGCCGCGACCTTCCTCGAAAAGGCGTCGGGCACCCTGTCGGGCAAGGCGACGGTCGCTTTGACCGCGAAGGGCATGACCACGGCCGGACAGGCGGTGGTGAAGGGGCTTGCCGGTGCCGCCGGGCCGGTGACCGTCGCCGGGGTCAGCGGCACCATCGCCTTGTCCAGCCTCTCGCCGCCGGTGATCCCGGACGGGCAGAAGCTGTCCATCGGCCTGCTGGACGTCGGCATTCCGCTGACGGACGGCACGCTGCTGTTCGGCTATGGCCGTGACGGGCGGCTGGATGTGGACCGGGCGGAATGGAACTGGGCCGGCGGCCTTCTGCGCGCCGACCCGTTCGAGCTGTCGCCCGAAAAGCCCAAGGGGCGGGTGACCCTGCATGCCGACCGGATCGACGCCGCCAAGCTGCTGAACCTGATCGCCGTCGACGGGCTGGCGGCCAGTGGCAAGCTGGCCGGCACCCTGCCGGTGGTGTTCGCCGGCGATAAGGTGACAATCGACGGCGGCGTTCTCGAATCGTCCGGTCCCGGCACCCTGCGCTACGACCCGGCCAAGCCGCCGCCCACCCTGAAGGGGGAGGAGGGCAGCCCGACCGCCATGCTGATGGGGGCGCTGACAGATTTCCATTACGACACGCTGCGGATCACCATCGACGGGCAGGCCGGCGGCGAACTCAACGCCGGCTTCTCGCTGCGCGGATCGAACCCGTCATTCTACGATGGCTATCCGGTCGCGCTTAACCTTAAGCTGTCCGGCGCGCTCGACCGGATTCTGCGCCAGAACCTCGACGTCTACCGGATTCCCGACACGCTGCGGGACCGGATGACCGGCTTCGACCAGAAGGACCCCTGACCGCCATTATGCTTACCAGATTCCCATCTACCGGCCTTGCGGCTGCTCTGCTGATTTCGGCCGCCGCTGCCGCCTGCGCCCCGACGGTGAAGATCGAAGCGCCCGACAAGCCCATCGAGATCAACCTGAACGTCCGGATCGAGCAGGAGGTGCGGGTCAAGCTGGAGCGCGACGTCGACGACGCCATCCGCAACGACCCCGCCCTGTTCGGCCTGCCAACCGACTCCACGACCTCTTCCACGAAGGGGAAGAAGTGATGAAGACCGCTTCCATCAGCCGCCGCCGTTTCAACCGGCTCGCCCTGTCCGCGCTGGCCGCCGGACTGCTGGTGTCCGCCATGCCGCAGCTGGCCTTGGCGCAGGATGCGCTGGCCGCCGCCAAGGCCGCCGGCCAGCTGGGCGAGCGTCCCGACGGCATGGTCGGCGTCGTCCCTGGCGCACCGGCCTCGGCCCAGGCGCTGGCGCAGCAGGTGAACGCCCAGCGTCTCGCCCGCTATCAGGAGATCGCCAAGGGCAACGGCACGGCGCTGGACAAGGTCCAGGCGGTGGCCGGCCAGCAGTTGATCGAGCGCACCCCGGCCGGCCAGTTCGTGATGACCGCCGCGGGCCAGTGGCAGCGCAAGTGACCTCCTCCGTATCCGTGTCCGGCCAACGCGCCGTCGCCGATCTGCGCCGCCGTCTGGCCGGCAAGCCGGGCGACGGTGCGCTGCTGTCGGCCCTGTTCTCGGCCCTCGACACGCTGGGTCAGGCCGGCACGCCGGAGGAGGCGGTCGCCCGCTCCAACCTCGGCGAGGCGTTGCGGCGCCAGGGCCGCCTTGCGGAAGCGGAATTGCATCACCGCAAGGCACTGGCTTGGCTGCCCGATTTCGGCGGTAACCATTATAATTGGGGCGTGACCCTGCAGGCGCTCGGCCGTCCGGCGGAGGCGTCAGCGGCTTATGGCGAGGCCGCCCGGCTGATGCCGCAGTTCGCCCCCGCCCCCTGCAACCAGGGCGTCCTGCTGCGCGAGCTTGGCCGGCTGGACGAGGCCGAACCTGCCTTGCGCCGGGCGCTTGCGCTCGACCCCACCCTGGTGCCGGCCCGGCTGGCCCTGGCCGCCCTCCATCGCGATCGCGGTGACCTGGACAGCGCCGTCGCCGGCTTTCGTGCCTGCCTGAGCCTGCGGCCCGATCTGGCGGAGGGACAGGCGAACCTCGCCCTGACGCTGAAGGAACGCGGGCAGCGCGGCGGCCCGGCGGAAGACGGCGCGGCGAGCATCGTCGGCTTCGAACGCGCTATGCGCATCGGCCTGCCCGACGCCGGCGGGGTGCTGGCCCAACTGGTGCAACAGTGCCGCCACCTTTGCCGCTGGGACGGGCTGACCGCTCTGTCGGGCAGGCTGGTCGAGCTGGTGCGGGAGGGGCGGACGCAGCAGGCCCATCCCTGGATCTTTCTCGGCGAAGGGGCGGGACCTGCACTGGAGCGCGCCTGCGCCGAACGCTATGCCGCCTGGAAGACGCGCGGCATCCGGCCCGCATTTCCGACCCGCAGCATCCGCGGATCGAAGCTGCGCATCGGCTATCTCTCGGCCGATTTCCACGAACATGCGACCGCGGTTCTGATCGCCGAACTGATCGAACGGCACGACCGCGACCGCTTCGAGATCGTCGGCTGCTCCTATGGTCCCGACGACGGCGGTCCGTTGCGACGGCGGCTGGTCGCCGGATTCGACCGCTTCATCGACCTGTCCGCCCTTACCGACGAGCAGGCGGCCGGCCTGATCCACGAGGCCGGCATCGACATCCTGGTCGACCTCAAGGGCCACACCCAGAACGCCCGCCCCGGCATTGCCGCCCACCGGCCGGCACCGCTGCAGGCGCAGTGGCTGGGCTATCCGGGCACGCTGGGCAGCCCGGCCATCGACTATGTCATCGCTGATCCAATCGTGGTCCCGGTCGATCACCAGCGCTTCTACAGCGAGCGAATCGTCCATCTGCCCGACAGCTACCAGCCGAATGACCGCAAGCGCGCCATCGGCCCGGTGCCGGCCCGCTCCGACTGCGGGCTTCCCGACGACGGCGTGGTCTTCTGCGCCTTCAACGCCTCCTACAAGATCGGCCCCGAGCTGTTCGGCCGCTGGTGCCGGATACTGCAGCGCGTTCCGGGATCGGTGCTATGGCTGCTGGAAGGACCGGCGGAGGTCGCGGTCAACCTGCGGCGCGCGGCAACGGACCGGGGAGTGGCGCCGGAGCGGCTGGTCTTCGCCCCGCGCCTGTCGGGTCCCGCGCATCTGGCGCGCCACCGGTTGGCCGACCTGTTCCTCGATTCGAGCCCGGTCGGCGCCCACACCACGGCGAGCGACGCTTTGTGGGCCGGCCTGCCGGTGCTGACGGTCCTTGGCCGCTCCTTCGCCGGGCGGGTGGCCGCCAGCCTGCTGCACGCGGTCGGATTGCCGGAACTGGCGGTGTCGGACTGGGACGCGTATGAGGCGATGGCGCGGCGTCTGGCCGGGCAGCCCGCCGAACTGGCGGCATTGAAGCTGCGGCTGGAGCAGGCGCGGGCGACCGCCCCGCTGTTCGACACCGGCCGCTTCACCCGGTCGATCGAAGCGGCCTATGCCACGATGTGGGACATCCATGCGGCAGGCGAGCCGCCGCGCGGGTTCGCCGTTACGCCTCAGGGATAGGCGCAACGGTCGGCGGTGACCTCGACGAAGGAGCGCTGGGCAGCGGCGATGGTGAAGCGGTATTCGCTGTTGTCTACCACCAGCGACTGGTGCAGCGGCAGGACGCCGCTGACCGTGGTGCCCTTGCCGCCCATGCCGGTGATTCGAATCGTCACCGGCTGGCCCGGATCGAACCAGCTTTCGGCGTTGCCCTGAGGATTGTGGGCCGATTGACCCTCGCCGGTGACCGTGACGGTGCCATTGCCGAAAGTGACGCCGCGAGCGCCGCCCTTCAGCAGCGGCGTGCTGAGCGTGAAGCGCTTGGTGTCGGTCGGCTGGCAATTGCGCGGAATCTGCGCCTGCGAAATGACGAAGGCGAGGCGGTTGGCGTCCAGCCCACCCTTCAGCCGCTCCGCAACCAGTTGGGTTAGCTTGGCGAGGTCGCCGGTCGGCACTTCACGCTGCAGGCGGCCCTCCAGCTCGCCCACCCGCGCCTCCGCGGTGCGGGCGGCGTGCTGCATCTGGCTGGCCAGCAGTTCCAGCTCGGCCTTCTGGCGCGACAGGGTGGCAATCTCCTCCCGCAGGGTGACGTCGCGGCCTTTCAGCTGCTCGATCCCCATCTGGTAGGAAAACAACCCGACACCGAGCACCAGTGCCGCCAGCAGCGCGAACTTGATCACGCCGGCCCGCAGGCGTTTGCGGTAGCGTCTTTCGTAGTCGTAACGTCCCAGGGTCATGATTCCGGTCGCGGCGGGCTGTCTCGTCGGGCGTTAATGGCTAACGGCAACGGCCAAGGGATGCAACCCCCTGGCCGTCGGTGACCGCCGCCTTTTCCCACCGATCCGCGCTTACTGATTGGCCGAACCGCCGCCCAGGAAGCTGGCGTTGATGCCAGGGCTCTTGAACTCGCCGACATTCTTGAAGACCAGACGGAAGAAGATGGTGTTGCCGTCCTTCTCGCCGGTCGTGCTGACGGTGTAATCGCGGCGCGCGACGGTCTGGAAGACCAGGCATTCGTCGGAATAGGACAGCACGGCAAGGCTGGAGCGCGGACCCGGCTGCGGCTCCATCGCCTGGGTGTGGCTGACGCCCAGGCTCCAGTAATCGGTGAACTGCGACGACACCCCGAAGCTTGCCTGCTCCACCCGGTTGCGGGTGACCGCGTTGCGCGCGGTCGTCTGGTCGACATAGGTGTAGGAGGTCGACAGGCGCAGCAGCGGCACGCCGGCCGTCGCGTTCAACGAATGGCGGCGCGGACGGAAGGTCTCGTGGTCGATGCGGAAGCCGTAATTGACGTCCAGCCAGTCGGCCGGCTGCAGGTCCAGGCGGCCGACATAGTCGGACACCCGCTCTTCCAGGCCGGAATCGCCGGTGAAGCCGACATTGCTGTCGGTCAGGCGGATGCTCTGGCCCAGGAACAGGCTGGCCGACCCCTGGCTATTGCCATAGATCGCCGTGCGCAGGCCGTAGGTGAAGCGCATGCCGTCGTCCAGCCGGTCGATGCCGGTGAAGCGGTTGGGCTGCAGCAGGTTCACGTCGTCGAACTCGACGTCCAGGCTGTCTTCGTTCGGGAAGACGCGGCCGTTCGGCAGCTTCGGCGCGAAGGTCAGCTGGCCGATCGGTTCCACCAGCTGGGACGAGCTTTCGCCGTAGCGGACGAACGGATAGCGGACGGTGGCCTGCCCCTGCGGGAAGAAGCGGAAGCGGCTGATGTTGTCGTTCCCGCGGGTGGTGGGGTCGGCCGTGTTGAACTGCTGCGCGGTATAGCCGGCGACCAGCACGCTGCCCGACAGGGTGGTGACGAAGCCGGCGTTGGAGACGATGTTGCGCTCCCACCCCGGCTGCGCCATGAAGCGCTGCGTATCCGGGCCGGCATTCTTGAAGCGCGACACCGCCAGCAGGCTGGTATCGAACGACCACCGCCCGCCGAGCAGGCTGCCCGGCTCGCCCAGCGCATTGTACTGCGCATAGGGCAGGGCGACCGGCTCGGGAACGGTGTTCCCGTACCGCATGTCCTGGAAGCTGTAGCCGGTGATCGCCGCATAGTTCCGCCCGCGGAAGCCCTCCACGTAGGCCTTGCTGGTCAGGTAATCTTCGCGGAAATCGTAATAGCGGCGCAGGAAGGTCGGGTCGCTGGCCCGCTTCACATCAAAGCCGGCGCGCCAGGTCTCGTCGATGTCGAACAGGCCGCGCGCCGCGACATAGCCGCGGGTGCGCGTTTCCTTCGGCACGATGGTGGTGTTGGCCACGTCGCCGCGGGTGATGGCGCCTTCCAGTTCCAGCCGCCCGCTCTCGAACCGCTTGCGGTACTGGCCGCCGAGCAGCGGCCCCTGCTGCGAGTAGTAATGCAGGTCGAAGGTGGCGTCCTGGTCCGGCGCGATGTCCCAGTAGTAATGGGTCTTGAGGATCGCGCCGAGATTGGAGTTGTTGCCGAAGGACGGGGTCAGGAAGCCGCTCTTGCGGTCCACCGACGGATCGGGATGCGACAGATAGGGCGTGTAGGCGACGGGGATCCCGAAGATCTCCATCGTGGCGTCCTTATAGCGGACCTCGTGCTCCTCGTTGTCGTGAACGATGCGCACCGCGCGGATCTGCCACAGCGGCGGACGGGTCGGGTCTTCCTTGCACAGGTCGCAAGGGCTGTAGACGCCGCGGTTGACGCGCGTCAGGCGGCCCTCGCGCCGCTCGCCCTCATTGCCGGCCATGCGGCCGTTGTCGATCATCAGGACGCGGATGTTCTCGATGAACACGTCCTTCAGATTATCGGTCAGTTCGGCATAATCGGCGAAGATGATGTCGCCCGACGGCTCCACCAGCCGGATCTTGCCTGTGGCGGTGACGACCTTGGTCTTCTGGTTGTAGGTGATCTTGTCGGCGCGGACGCTGCGCTTGCCCTGCGCAAGCTCCACATTGCCGCTGGCGGTGACGACGCTGTTCACCTCGTCGAAGGTGACCTGATCGGCGGTCAGCAGGACCGGTTCCTGCTTGGACGCGGTGGCGTTTCCCTGGGCGGCGTTTCCCTGCACGGCCGCGGCATCCGGCTTCGTTCCTGGAGCCTGGGTCGCGGGCGATTGGGCGTTCGCCGGATCCGGGATGGCCAGATCCACGACGGCAATCCCGCAAGTAACCATGAGCCCGACGATGCCGGAGCGCATGACGAGGGTGGCGGCGGTCGAAGCTTTGGCGCGGGCGCGCCGGGAGACGTGCTTGGGCATGGCTGAACGATTGGGGGAAGCGAAAGCCCAAGTCAACGGTTTCAGAGCCCTTCGGCGGGCAATGTCACCGTGTCGCCATGCGCCCTGTGGCAGCACTGCCGCAGCCGACGCGGCCAGATGGGCGGCGACGGCTGCGGTCCTTCATCCGATTTCTCTCAAACGACCCGGAAGTTCTTGAACTGCCAAGGGTCATCCTCGTCGATGTCCTCGGGGAACAGGACATTGCGGTCCTGCAGCGGCGTCCAGTCGCCATAGGCGCCGACCACCTCGCCGAGATAGGGGGTGGCAATGTCCAGCACCCGGCGGAAGTCCACCTCGTCCGGTTCCACGAGGCCCCGATTCGGGTTCTCCAGCGTCCAGACGATGCCGCCCAGAACGGTGGAAGTCACCTGCATCGAAGTCGCGTTGTTGTAGGGGGCAAGCGACCGCGCCGTGTCGATGTCGAGCCGCGAGCCGTACCAGTAGGCGCCCTTGGGATGACCCATCAGCAGAACGCCAAGCTCGTCCATGCCGCCGGAGATCTCGTGCATCATCAGCCGCTGTTCGGCCTGCATGTTGAAGTTCTTGCCGGCCAGTTCATGTAGCGACATCACCGCGTCGTCGCAGGGGTGATAGGCATAGTGGCAGGTCGGGCGGTAGACGACGGTGTCGCCCTCGCGCACGGTGAAATAGTCGGAGATCGAGATCGACTCGCTGTGGGTGATGAGAAAGCCGTGGAACGGCCCCTCCAACGGGGTCCAGGTGCGCACACGGGTGGCCGCACCCGGCCGCATCAGATAGATGGCGGAGTCGCAGCCGAACTCGTGCCGGCGGCCGTCGGGCGGCAAGGCCTTCTCATGCGTGCCCCAGCCCAGTTCGGCCGGCTGGCAGCCCTCGCTGACGAAGCCGTCGATCGACCAGGTGTTGACGAACTCGCCTATCTGCTTGGGCTGGTTCGACACCTGGGTGTCGCGCTCCGCCACATGGATGGTCTTGATCCCCAGCTTCTGCGCCAGCCGTCCCCAGCCGTCGCGATCGGTGGGGACATCGGTCTCGACCCCGGTGTCGGCGGCGATGTTCAGCAGCGCCTGCTTGACGAAATGCGACACCAGACCCGGATTCGCCCCATGGGTGATCAACGCGGTCGGGCCGCCTTCGAAACGGCGGCGCAGCGCCAGCGCCGATTCGCGCAGCGCATAGTTGGAGCGCAGCGACGGCGACAGGTTGGAGTCGGTATAGCCGCCGGCCCACGGCTCGGTGCAGGTGTCGGTGTAGAAGGCGCCGACCCGCTGGCAGAATTCGATCAGCGCGATCGACGAGACGTCGACCGACAGGTTGACCAGGAAATCGCCCTTGTCGATCAGCGGCTTCAGAACCTGGAAGAAATTGTCGTTGTCCAGCGGGTTGTTGTGGAACGCGACGCCGTAAAGCTCCGCCTCCTCCCGACCGCGCTCCTCGGCGGTGACGATGGTGATTCGGTCAGCGGTAAGTCCGTCGATGTGACGGAGAAGCAGCGGCAAGACACCCTGGCCGATCGAACCGAATCCAATGATGACCATACGGCCTGTGAACGTGCAGAGCTTCGTGTCCAGGGCCATGATTTTTTGTCTCCCCGAGGTAGTTTAGGCCAACGACATAGCCCGACGCTCCCGCCCACTTCGGAGAAGAGGAATCGGGATGCGCCGGGCCACTGAATGTTACGGATGTCTTTACGCTTTATCCACGGAAAACCGGCCTCGATTTCAGGCCGCGCAGGAGCGCAGCTCGTAGCCGGGGGTGGCGAGCAGCGGTGCGTCCGACACTTCGACGACCCGCGCCTGATCGAAACCGTTGAAGGCGGTGCGCAGGCAGGAGCCGTAGGCGCCGAGTTGCCCCAGTTCGATCCAGTCGCCGGCCTTCACGTCGGCAGGCAGATGGAAGGGGCCAGCCATCTTGTCGGCGCTGTCGCAGGTCGGGCCGTAGAAGCTGAAGGCTTCGCTCTCGGCGTCGGTCATCGCCTCGAACGGGCGGATCAGCCGTGCCGGGAAGCGGAAGCCCGGCACGCCGGCATCCGACAGGGCGCCATAGACGCCATCGTTGATGAACAGCTCGCTCCCGCGCCGCTTGACCACCTGCACCACCAGCGAGACGCCGGGGGCGACCAGCGCGCGGCCGGGCTCGCACCACAGGCGGCAGTGCGCCGGCAGGTCGATGGCGGCGATCCCGCGGGCGATGGCGGCCATGAAATCGCCGAGCGGCGGCGGGGTGACGCCCGGATAGGACACCGGGAAGCCGCCGCCGACGTCCAGCACGTCGATGGCGACGCCGCTCTCCGCGATGACGCGGCCGGCCAGCGCGATGGCGCGCTCGTAGGCTGACGGGTCGAGCATCTGCGAGCCGACATGGAAGGACAGCCCGACCTTCGGCGCGACGGCACGGGCGGCGCGCAGCAGGTCCACCGCATCGGCCGTGGCGGCGCCGAACTTGCCCGACAGGTCGTAGACCGCGTTGCCCTTCGGCAGCGCCAGCCGCACGACGAGGCCGAGGTCGGCGGCACCGTCGGTCTCCGCCAGGATCTTGTCCAGCTCTTCCCGGCTGTCGAGCACGAAGTCGCGGACGCCATACTGGTGGTAGGCGTTGCGGATGGCCTGACGGCCCTTGACCGGGTGCATGTAATGCAGGACGGCGTCCGGGAACATCTGGCGGATCAGGCGGATCTCACCGGGGGAGGCGACGTCGAAATGGCGCACGCCGCCGGCCCACAGGGCGCGCAAAACCGCCGGCTCCGGGTTGCACTTCACGGCATACAGAACGTCGCCGCCACGGCCGATCGCATCCGTCGCACCGGCGAAGGCCGTCAGGAAGCTGCCGGCGGTGTCGGCCAGCACGCCGGGGCGGATGCAGTGCATCGGCTCTTCCGGGCGGTGCAGGGCGACGGCCTGGGTCACGGTCGAGCGGCGGCCGGTGGACAGCGAAACGGCGCTGCTGTCGTTCAGGCCGACGCGGCGGAGCGGGGTGACGGCGGAACGGGAACGCAGGAAACCCATGGCGCACTCTTATCCCCGGACGGCGGCGTGCAAACCGGCCCGGTGAGCAGACGGCGATCCCCGGCCGCGTCACGAACCGGCCAGCACAGGGCTTGGGCGCGGGTGGCGCAGCGGAATCGGCGATTGATCGGATTTTGGAAAGGGGGGAGACGGAAATAGCCGGTGCGAGCAGCGGCCCCGGGCTGTGAAGCTCCAGGCAACAGCGCGTCGTTTACCGGCTAAAGGGCTACCGTCTCACAGCCCCACCGTGGGCAGCGTACATACTGACCTCCCTCTCGGGACCGACCCGCTGGAATGGTCGGTTCTGCCAAAAAGGACGCGGTACGTCGTAGCATAACCACAGAGGGCCATAGGCACGTGCGGGTGCGTCGTGCCGATTGATTTACGCTTTTCCGCCCGTGATTCAAGTGAATTTTTTGGGACGGAAATGGGGCGGAGTCAGGCTGCCTCCACAGCCTCCGGTTCGAAAAGCGGGAAGCGTGCGGCAATGGCGTCGCCGGTCGGCGTCGCCACCCAGCCGTCGGGCCGGCTGAAGAAGCGGATGGTGGTGAAGCGCGGCCGCGGCCCCATGTCGAACCAGTGCGGCGTGCCGGCGGGAATGCTCAGCAGGTCCCCCGCCTCGCACACCACGCGGAAGACCCGCTGGTCAAGATGGATGTAGAAGGCGCCGGCGCCCTCCACGAAGAAGCGCGCCTCGTCCTCGTCATGGGTGTGTTCGTACAGGAACTTTGCACGCAGGGCCTCGACGCCGTCGGTCTTGGGAGTGACGCGAACCACGTCCACGGTGCAGAAGCGGCGGCCCACCTTCAACCGGTCGATGGAAGCGGCATAGGCCCGCTGCACGGCGTCGCCATCGGCGGAGGCGGGCAGGGGGGCGTCGGCGGTCCAGCGTTCGTACAGGATGCCGATATGGGCCAGATGGCCCGCCATCAGCGCCGGTTCGGAGGTGCGGAGTTCCGGCCGGCGGGCATCGCTTTCCAGATAGACGGTCAGGTTACTCAATGCGCGCCCTCCTGCCGATCGAACCCCTACAGCCTGAGGCGCGGGAAAGCGCAACGCAATAAGGCGAATCGCTGGCGCGACCGTTCGCCGCGCCATCAGCGGCTGCGCTGCAACCCGGCCGTCACACCCACCGCGATCAGGATCAGCAGCCCGACGAAGGCGGCGACCCCGGTCCAGCCGAAGCCGTGCCAGAACAGCCCGCCCAGCGTTCCGGCGACTGTGGACCCCAGATAGTAGCAGAACAGATAGATCGACGAGGCCTGCCCGCGCGCCACCGACGCCCGCCGGCCGATCCAGGCCGAGACAATGGAATGGGCACCGAAGAAGGCGAAGGTGAACAGTGCGATGCCGGGGGCGATGGCGAACAGGCTGTCGATCTCCATCATTGCCAGTCCGGCGACCATCAGCGCCACCGCCGCCGCCAGCGTGCGGTTCGATCCGAATCGACCCGACCAGCCGCCGAACAGAGGTGAACTGACCACGCCGAAGCTGTAGACCAGGAACACCGCACCGACGATGGCCGGCCGCAGCTCGAACGGCGGTTCACTCAGGCGAAAGCCGATATAGTTGAAGACGGTGACGAAGCCGCCCATCAGCAGGAAGCCGAGCGAGAACAGTCCGAGCAGCGCCGGGTCGGTCAGCAGCCCGCGCCACGCCCGCACCAGCGCCGGCAACCCGGCGGCGCGGCGGACGAAATGGCGCGACGGCGGCAGGGCGAGCCAGACGGTGACGGCCGCCGCCACCGCAAGCGCCCCGACCACCCCCACCGCCAGCCTCCAGGTTCCGAGATCGGTGACGACGGCGGTCAGCACCCGGCCGGACATGCCGCCGATGGCGGTTCCGCCGATATAGAGCCCCATGGCGACGCCGGCCGATTTCGGATCGACCTCTTCGGAGACATAGGCCATCGCCACCGCCGGCAGGCCGCTCAAGGCCAACCCCTCCAGCGCCCGCACCGCAAGGAATCCGTGCCAGCCCGGCATCAGCGCGCCGATAATCCCGAGGATGCCGGCGCCGAGCAATGCCGCCACCATCACCGGCTTGCGTCCGATCCCGTCGGAGATGGCACCCGCCACCAGCAGCGCCACAGCCAGCACGCCGGTGGTCAGCGACAGCGACAGGCTGGATTCGGCCGGCGTCACCCCGAACTCCTGCACGAACTCCGGCAGCAGCGGCTGGACGCAGTAAAGCGTGGCGAAGGTGGAGAAGCCGGCGACGAACAGGATACGGCTGGCACGGCGATAGGCGGGGGTGCCGGCTTGCAGATAGGCGACCTCTGCATCGGTCTCAGCACCGGTCTCGATCTCGTCGCGCACGCGCTCGGCTCCGTTTTTCTGGCATTGGCGCCGTCCACTGCGGCGCACAACGGACATTGCCCTGTCGTCCCCGTCGGTTCCAACAACAGCCGGGGCGCAGCCGCCATGCCGTTTGCGCAGATCCATATGGACCGTGTGGATGGACGGGCTTGCACTGGACCTTGGCGGGGTCGCGCCGTATAACCAATCCCCCACACAATTCGTTGATTGTTCGAGCCATGCACGACCTTCGCGCCATCCGTGAGAATCCCGAAGCCTTCGACCGCGGCCTTGGCCGCCGGGGATTGGCGCCGATGTCGTCCTCCGTGCTCGACCTCGACGGCCGCCGCCGCGCCGCGCAGACCCAGATGCAGGAAATGCAGGCCCGCCGGAACGAGGCGGCGAAGGAAATCGGCCTCGCCAAGCGCGAAGGCCGCGATGCCCAGCCGATCCTGGACGAGATGGCGACCCTGAAGGAGCGCCTGCCCCAGGTCGAGGAGGAGGAACGCGCGCTCGGCGCCGAACTCGACGCGATCCTGGCCGGCCTGCCCAACATCCCGGCCGACGACGTGCCGGAGGGGCCGGACGAGACCGCCAACGTCGAGGTCCGCCGCTGGGGCACCCCGCCCGACATCGCGAACCCCAAGCAGCATTACGAGCTGGGCGAGGCGCTGGGCCTGATGGACTTCGAGGCGGCTGCCCGCATGTCCGGCGCCCGCTTCACCGTGCTGAAGGGCGGTCTGGCCCGGCTGGAACGCGCGCTCGCCGACTTCATGCTGGACATCCACACGTCGGAGCATGGCTTCACCGAGATCGCGCCGCCGCTGATGGTGCGCGACAACGCCCTGTTCGGCACCGGCCAGCTGCCGAAGTTCGAGGAGGATCTGTTCAAGACCACCTCGACCGACCATTACCTGATCCCGACCAGCGAGGTTCCGCTGACCAATCTGGTCAACGACCAGATCGTGGCGTCTGAGGAGCTGCCGCTGCGCTACACCGCGCTGACCCCCTGCTTCCGCGCCGAAGCCGGGTCGGCCGGGCGCGACACCCGCGGCATGATCCGCCAGCACCAGTTCTGGAAGGTGGAGATGGTCGCCATCACCACGCCGGAACAGTCGGAGGACGAGCACCAGCGCATGACCCGCTGCGCCGAAACCATCCTGGAACGGCTGGGTCTGCCCTACCGCACCATCGTTCTATGCACCGGCGACATGGGCTTCTCCTCGCGCAAGACCTATGACGTCGAGGTCTGGCTGCCCGGTCAGAACGCCTACCGCGAGATCTCCAGCATCTCCAATTGCGGAGATTTCCAGGCGCGGCGGATGAAAGCCCGTTGCAGGCCGAAGGGCGAGAAGCAAACTCAATTCGTGCACACCCTCAATGGATCGGGTGTGGCGGTCGGGCGCTGCCTGATCGCGGTGCTGGAGAACTACCAGCAGCCCGACGGTTCGATCCTGGTTCCCGAAGCGCTCCGTCCCTACATGCGCGGAGTGGAGAGGATTTCCATCTGATGTTCGACCTGCCGCTCGACCTGTCCCGGACACGCATCCTCGTCACCAACGACGACGGCATCCATGCGCAGGGATTGAAGGTCCTGGAAGCCATCGCGCGCGAACTGTCCGACGACGTCTGGGTCGTCGCGCCGGAGATGGAGCAGTCGGCGGCCAGCCATTCGCTGACCATCAACCGGCCGCTGCGCCTGCGCAAGCTGGACGAACGCCGCTTCACCGTCGATGGCACGCCGACCGACTGCGTGTTGCTGGCGGTCAACCACGTGATGAAGGACGCCCGTCCGACGCTGGTTCTGTCGGGCGTCAACCAGGGCTCCAACATCGGCGAGGACGTGACCTATTCCGGCACCATCGCCGCGGCGATGGAGGCGACGCTGCTGAACGTCCCCGCCATCGCCATGAGCCAGCATTACGAGCCGGGCCAGCCGATCGACTGGTCCGCCGCCGCCGCCCATGGCGCCGACGTGGTGCGCAAGGCCGTGACGGTGGCCTGGCCGAAGAACGTGCTGCTGAACGTCAACTTCCCGGCCCGCCCGGCGGCGGAGGTGACGGGCATTCAGGTGGTGCGCCACGGCAAGCGCAAGATCGGCGACGAGCTGTTGGAGCGTGTGGACCCGCGCGGCAAGCCCTATATCTGGATCGGCACCCTGCGCGGCGAGGCGGACGTGTCCGACGACACCGACATCCATGTCGTGTTCAACGGCGGCATCTCGGTGACGCCCGTCTATCTCGACCTCACCCACACGCCGACGCTGCAGACGTTGAGGCAGGCCTTCGTGTGACATACAACCCGCGCAAGATCCGCTTGCTGATGGCCCTTCGCGGGGCCGGAGTCACCGACACCAAGGTGTTGGCGGCCATCGAGCGGATCCCGCGCGAGCTGTTCGTCCCGGAAGCCTTCCAGGACCGGGCGTGGGAGGACACGGCGCTGCCGATCGACCTTGGGCAGACCATCAGCCAGCCGCTGGTGGTCGGTCTGATGACCCAGGCGCTGGAGCTGCAGCCGCGGCATCTTGTCCTGGAGGTTGGCACCGGCTCCGGCTATCAGGCGGCGGTGCTGTCGCGGCTCTGCCGCCGGGTCTTCACCATCGAGCGGCTGAAACCGCTCCTGTGCGAGGCGGAGGCGCGTTTCAAGGCGCTCGACATCGGCAATATCACCACGCGGCTCGGCGACGGGACGCGGGGTTGGCCGGAGCAGGCGCCCTTCGCCCGTATACTGGTCACAGCCGCCGGTGGGCCTGAGCCGCCAAAAGACTTGACGGATCAACTCGCCGTTGGTGGTGTCTTGGTCATTCCGTTGGGGACCGATCACCGCGACCAGAGGGTCGTGCGTTTCCGGCGCTCCGAAGCTGGCCTTATCCGGGAGGACCTGTGGCCCGTCCGTTTCGTTCCGCTGCTGTCCGACCCGCCGCAACCGGTCCGTTCCGCATGAAATCCGCCATGCCCAAGCGCCTGCTGTCCGCCATGGTCCTGTCCACCGCCGTCCTGGCGCTCGGCGCCTGCGAACGGGTGGGCGGGCTCGCCCCCTTCACCACCGTCTCCGATGTGCCGGATTCGGCCGGCGGCGCCATCACGGTGCAGAAGGGCGACAGCGCCTACAGCCTGTCGCGCCGGTACAATGTGCCCCTGCGCGACCTGATCGAGGCGAACAAGCTGGCGGCGCCCTACCGGCTGGAGGTCGGCCAGCGGCTGATCCTGCCGACCTCGCGCCAGTACATCGTGCAGAAGGGCGACAGCCTTTACAGCATCTCCCGCATGTACAATGTCGACGTCAGCGAGCTGACGCGGCTGAACAACCTGACGCCGCCCTATGCCGTGAAGGTCGGCCAGCCCCTGCGCCTGCCGGGCGCCAACGACGGCAGCGGCACCATGGTGGCATCCGGCGGCGTGGCGAGTGGCGGTGCCATCTCCCTGACGCCGCAGGGGAACGCGCCGGGTGGCTCTACCGCCGGGTCTGGCTCGATCCAGTCGGCCGAACTGCCGCCGCCGGGTGCATCCTCCCCGTCGGGCGGCATCTCGGCCACGCCGCTGCCGCCGCCGTCGAAGCCGGGCGCCATGCCGGAGCCGTCGGCCCAGCAGTCGCCCGCCGCGCCGGCCGCCCAGGGTGACACGACCTATCAGCCGGGGCAGGCGCCGACGATGCTGCGGCCGCCCGGCAGCAAGCCGGCTCCGACGCCGATCCCCGCCCCGGCCCCGGCGGCAACCACGCCGCCCCCGGCTGCGCCCCAGCAGGAGGTGGCCACCGCCGCGCCGCCGCCCAAGCCGGAGCCGAAGGCCGAAGTCGGCGCGCCGCCGCCGCGTGGCAGCGCCCGCTTCCTGTGGCCGGTGAAGGGCAAGCTGATCTCCGGCTTCGGTCCGAAGCCCGACGGGCTGCACAATGACGGCCTGAACATCGCGGCGCCGAAGGGAACCGCGGTGGTCGCCGCCGACAACGGCGTGGTCGCCTACGCCGGCAACGAGCTGCGCGGCTTCGGCAACCTGCTGCTGCTGAAGCATTCCGACGGCTGGATCACCGCCTATGCCCATCTCGACAAGATCGAGGTGGAACGCGGCGCGACGGTGAAGCGGGGGCAGGTGATCGCCCGGGTCGGCCAGACCGGCGGCGTATCCTCGCCCCAGCTGCATTTCGAGCTGCGCAAGGGCAGCCAGGCCGTCGACCCGAGCGATCAGATGGACCGCAAGGTCAGCGAAGGGGCTGCCCGAGGCGACCGGCCAGGTCCTGGATGAACTGCCAGGCCACCCGGCCCGACCGGCTTCCGCGCGTGATCGACCATTCCACGGCCTCCGCGCGCAGCCGGTCCGCCGGGATGTCCAGTCCGAAATGGCGGACATAGCCCTCGATCATCGCGAAGTAGGTATCCTGGTCGCAGTTGTGGAAGCCCAGCCACAGCCCGAAGCGGTCGGACAGCGACACCTTCTCCTCCACCGCCTCCGCCGGGTTGATGGCGGTCGACCGCTCGTTCTCGATCATGTCGCGCGGCATCAGGTGGCGGCGGTTGGAGGTGGCGTAGAACACCACATTATCCGGCCGTCCCTCGATGCCGCCGTCCAGCACTGCCTTCAGCGACTTGTAATGGGCGTCGTCATGGTCGAAGGACAGGTCGTCGCAGAACAGGATGAAGCGCCGCGCCTCTCCCTTCAGACGGGTCAGCAGGCGGGGCAGGGTGGGGATGTCCTCCCGGTGGATTTCCACCAGCGCCAGCTCGCCCGGCCGCTCCAGGCAGATGGCGGCGTGGGCCGCCTTGACCAGCGAGCTTTTGCCGGTGCCGCGCGCCCCCCACAGCAGGGCGTTGTTGGCCGGCAGCCCGGCGGCGAAGCGGCGGGTGTTGTCCAGCAGGATTTCCCGCTGCCGCTCGATCCCCTGCAGAAGCATGATGTCGACGCGGTTGACCACCGGCACCGCTTCGAGCCGGTCGGGATCGGGATGCCAGACGAAGGCGTCCGCCCCGCCGAAGTCCAGCGGCCGGTCGGGCGGCGGGGCCAGACGCTCCAGCGCCTCGGCGATGCGGGTCAGCAGGGGGAGAAGCGACTGATCTGCACCAGCGCCCATGCCTGAGCTATTGACGGATTGCGACATAATTTTCCGGATATTTTTTCAGGATGTTCCATGGAAAGTGGGCGCCCGCGCAGCCATCTTTCCGACGCCTTCGCACGGTAACACAGCAGGGCAAGCACACAAGCTGTGGCCGCCCTGCGGATTGTGGCGCATCACCATTGCATCCCAGTCATGGGCGGCTATAGTCGCGGCGTCCCGGCGGAACGCCGATTGGGTGCCGAGACCAAACCTGTAAGGAGCTTCCAGATGTTCGTTTCGACGGCTTATGCACAGACGGCGGCCCCGGCTGGCGGCGGCGGTGACATGCTCGTCCAGTTTCTGCCGCTGATCCTGATCTTCGTCGTCTTCTACTTCCTGCTGATCCGTCCGCAGCAGAAGAAGATGAAGGAGCATAAGACCATGCTGTCGGCCATCCGCCGCGGCGACCGCGTCGTGACCGGCGGCGGCATCATCGGCACCGTCACCAAGGTCGGCACCGACGACGAGATCACCGTCGAGATCGCGGAGAACGTGCGTGTGCGCTGCCTGCGCTCCACCGTGAACCTCGTGCTCGCCAAGACCGAGCCGGCCGGCAAGTCCGGCGGCGACGCCACCACCCCGGCCACCGAGGGCGAGGCCAAGCCGGCCGACACCACCGCCGCCGGCGGGATCGGCAAGCTGTTCGGCCGCAAGTAAGCCGCAGCCGGGCCCCTCTTCCGCGGGTCGGCCCGAAGGCGCTTCCCGTCCGGCCCGGCCGTCGTCCGCCCGCAAGCGGCGGACCGGTCGCCCGGACCGGGTGTCTGATCGGATTCGAGTGACGCATGCTCTATTTTTCGCGCTGGAAGATTTACCTGATCCTGGCGACCTGCATCGCCGGCTTCATCCTGATGCTGCCCAACTTCCTGGGCCGCGACACGCTGGCGGCGTTGCCGTCCTGGTATGCCAACACCCGGGTGTCGTTGGGTCTCGACCTGCGCGGCGGATCGCATCTGTTGCTTGAAGTCGACATGGCCACCGTCATCCGCGACCGGGTGGAAGGTCTGGTCGATGGCGCCCGGCAGCAACTGCGCACCGCCAATATCGGCTACACCGCGCTGAACGCCGGCGAGCGCGCCGTGACCGTCCAGCTGCGCGACCCGGCCCAGGCCGAAGAGGCGGTGAAGGCCCTGCGCCAGCTCTCCAGCCCGGTGGGCCGCACGGCGCTTGGCGGTGGGCAGCCGGACCTGGACGTGACCGTCAACGGCAGCACGGTGACCGTGGCGCTGAGCGAGGTCGCGCTGCGCGACCGCGCCACCCAGGCCATCGAACAGTCGATCGAGATCGTCCGCCGCCGCATCGACGAGACCGGCGTGAACGAGCCGACCATCGCCCGCCAGGGCAACGACCGCATCCTGGTCCAGCTGCCCGGCGTGGAAGACCCCGACCGCATCAAGCGGCTGCTGGGCACCACCGCCAAGATGACCTTCCGGCTGGTCGACGTGAACGCCGATCCCAGCACCGGCCGCGCCCCTCCGGGGTCGGAGATCCTGCCGTCGGCCGAAGGCGACCGCTACCAGTCCAAATATGTCATCCGCAAGAAGGTCGAGGTCGACGGCGCCACGCTGCAGAACGCATCGGCCGGCACCAACCCGCAGACCGGCGAATGGGTGGTGAATTTCGAATTCAACACGGCGGGCGCCAACCGCTTCGCCGAGGTGACCAAGCAGAATGTCGGCCGGCCCTTCGCCATCGTGCTCGACAACAAGGTCATCAGCGCCCCCGTCATCCGCGAGCCGATCACCGGCGGCCGCGGCCAGATCAGCGGCAACTTCACCGCCGCCAACGCCAACGACCTCGCCGTCCTGCTGCGCGCCGGCGCCCTGCCGGCCCCGCTGAAGGTGATCGAGGAGCGGACCGTCGGGCCCGACCTGGGCGCCGATTCGATCCGCGCCGGCCTGACCGCCGTCGTCGTCGGCTTCCTGATGGTCTGCGTCTACATGATCGCCTGCTACGGGCTGTTCGGTGCCTTCGCCTGCTTCGCCCTGCTCGTCAACATCGTGCTGACCATCGCGGCGCTGTCGCTGCTGCACGCCACGCTGACGCTGCCGGGCATCGCCGGCATCCTGCTGACGCTGGGTCTGGCGGTCGACGCCAACATCCTGATCAACGAGCGCATCCGCGAAGAGACGAAGAAGGGCCGCGGGGTCTTCGCCTCGATGGAGGCCGGTTTCAGTCGCGCCTACAGCACCATCGTCGACTCCAACCTGACGACGGCCATCAAGATGGCGCTGCTGTTCGTCTTCGGCACCGGCACCATCAAGGGCTTCGCCGTCACCATCACCTTCGGCATCCTCATCTCCATGTTCACCGCCACGGTGCTCGTGCGCCTGATGATGGTGACCTGGCTGCGCCGGACGCGTCCGGCCGCGTTGCCGGTCTGAGAGGTCTTACGATGTTCCATCTCCGCCTCGTCCCCGACAACACCAAGATCCCGTTCATGAACGGCCGCATCGCCGGCCTCGTCGTGTCGGCGATCCTGTCCATCGCGTCCGTCATCCTGTTCTTCCACCCCGGCCTGAATTACGGCATCGACTTCCGTGGCGGCATCGTCATCGAAGCCCGTACGCCCCAGGCCGCCGACTTCGCCTCGCTGCGCCATACCCTGTCCGGCCTTGGCATGGGGCAGGTGGCGTTGCAGGAGTTCGGATCGACGCAGGACGTGCTGATCCGCCTGGAACGCCAGCCCGGCGACGATGCCGCCCAGCAGGTGGCCGCCGACAAGGTGCGCAACACGCTGGCGCAGGCGATCCCCGGCACCCAGGTCCGCCGTGTCGAAGCGGTCGGCGCGTCGGTCAGCGGCGAACTGTTCGCCAACGGCATGCTGGCGCTGGGCCTCGCCATGCTGGCGATGCTGGTCTACATCTGGTTCCGCTTCGAATGGCAGTTCGGCTTCGGCGCGGTGGTGACGCTGATCCTCGACATCACCAAGATCGTCGGCTTCTACGCCATCACCGACATCCAGTTCAACCTGACGGCCGTGGCGGCGATCCTGACCGTCATGGGGTATTCGGTGAACGACAAGGTGGTGGTCTATGACCGCATGCGCGAGAATCTTCGCATCTACAAGAAGATGCCGCTGCGCGACCTGATCGACATGTCGATCAACGAGACGCTGAACCGCACCGTCGGCACCTCCGTCTGCACCCTGCTGTCGATCATTCCGCTGGCGCTGTTCGGCGGCGAGGCGCTGCAGGACTTCGGCATCGTGCTGATCTTCGGCGTTATCCTTGCGACCAGCTCGTCGGTGTTCATCGCCGCCCCCATCTTGCTGTTCCTTGGCGAGAACCGCCTGCGGCGCGGTACGCCCGATGCCGCCTCGGCGGGCAACACCCCGGCGACCACGCCGTAACGCCGGACGTTTGGGGAAGGAGAGGGCAGCATGGCCGACATCATGCCGATGATCCCGTCTGACCGTCAGGTCATCGACGGCTATGGTCCGGGACAGTTCTGCATTTCCGGCCAGTGGCGCGTCGGCGCGGTGATCGTCCTGCCCGACCGCACCCTGGCATGGGAGGCGTCCGACGCCGCCTCCCTGTCGGTGGGCCACTTCACCCCCGTGCTTGAGGCGGAGCCGAAGGTGGAAATCCTTCTGCTCGGCACAGGCCCCACCATGCGGATGATCCCGAAGGACCTGCGCCTCGGCCTGCGCGAACAGGGCGTGGTGGTGGAGCTGATGGACAGCCGGGCGGTCTGCCGCACCTACAACGTCCTGCTGGCCGAAGGCCGGCGGGTCGCGGCGGCGATGCTGCCGGTTTAAGGCAAGCCACAGCACTGGAAACGACGAAGGCGCCCCCCCAAAAGGGGCGCCTTCGTTTTTGGCAAGACCTGGCGGCGCTTGCCCCCACCCCGACCCTCCCCCGCTTTCGCAGGGGAGGGGGGAATGGAAAATTACGCAGCCAGTTGCTCGGCGGCGAAGTCCCAGTTGGCGAGGTTGTCGATGACCGCCTTGACGAAGTCGGCGCGGCGGTTCTGGAAATCGACGTAGTAGGCATGCTCCCACACGTCGATGGTGAACAGCGGCTTCTGGCCGTGCGCCAGCGGGGTGTCGGCGTTGCCGGTCTTGCCGACCTTCAGCTTGCCGCCGTCCAGGTACAGCCAGGCCCAGCCCGAGCCGAACTGGGTCAGGGCGGCCTGGGTCAGCTCTTCCTTGAACTTCTCGACGCTTCCGAAGTCGGCGACGATGCGCTGCTCCAGGGCCGCCGGCATCTTGCCGCCGTCCTTCTTCAGGCACTGCCAGAAGAAGGTGTGGTTCCACACCTGGGCGGCGTTGTTGAAGATGCCGACCTTGGACGCGTCGCCGGCGGAAGCCTTGATGACCTCCTCCAGGCTGGCGTTGGCCAGCGGGGTGTCCTTGGTCAGGTTGTTCAGGTTGGTGACGTAGGTCTGGTGGTGCTTGTCATGGTGCAGGTGCAGGGTCTCCGACGAGATGTACGGAGCCAGAGCGTCGTACGCATACGGAAGCGGCGGAAGTTCGAACGCCATTTGATTTACCCTCTCTTCTTTGATTGTCCTTCCGGGCCGGGCCTTGCGAGCACGGCACCTCCGTCCGTCCAAATAGGCCGATGACGGAAGCTTGTGAAGGCCGGAAACGGTCCCGACCGTCGTATAGGGTTATTTCCATTCGATAAAGTGGCATCGGCAGCCCGGTTTCCCGAGCGCACGGCAGCCTCCAACGTGGCAGGAAGCCCCGTTTCCGTCCAGTCGCCGGCCAGCGTCAGGTTGCTCCAGCGGGTGCGGGCGCCCGGACGGCGCGCGACCGATTCGGGCGACTGCTCCGGCGTCGCCCGCCGCTCTTTCACCACGCGGAAGGGCGGTGTCGCACCTCCGAGTCGCAGGTGCGGGGCGATCTCGGCCCACAGTCGGGCAGCGATCTCCTCGGCCGGCAGGTTGGCCAGCGTGTCGGCGTCACTGACAGTGACCGACAGCAGGTCGTCGCGGGCGAACAGCCATTCCGCGGTGCCGCCGACCAGCCCGACGAAGGGGAGGCCGCCCGGCAGCCGCACCGACCCGTCCAGTCGGACATGTAGGTTGACGATGGCCGGACCCGGCGGCGGCACGGTCAGCCCCGGCACCAGTCGCTCCGCCACCCAGGCCGGCGCGGCGAGAACCACGCTGTCGAGCGGACCGAGCGCAACCGCACTGCCGCCGGCGGAAAAGCCGGTCACGCGGTCCTCGTCGAAGGTCAGCCCCTCCACCCGCGCGCCGAGATGCAGCGCCGCACCGGCGGCCCGCAGCCGTGCCAGCACCGGATCGACGAAGGCGGCGGACAGGCCACGCGGAGCCAGCACCGGCCGGCAGGCCGCCTCGCCACGCAACAGCGTCTCGCGCAGCACGGCGCCGAACAGACGGGCGGAGACGCGCTCCACCGGCCCATTGAGCGCGGAGACCGCCAGCGGGCGCCACAGCGGCTCGAACAGCATTCCGTTGGGTGACAGGCAATCGGCGACCGACTGCCCCCGCCGGGCGGTCAGGCAACGGAGTGATGCCAGATAGTCTCGCGGCCGGCTGCCGGGCACCCGGCGGGCCGGGTCGAATAACCACAGCCCGCCAGGGCGAAGCGTCCAACTGGCGCCGTCGCGCAGGTCGAGGAAGGGAAAGGCCGCCGGCCGCAACTCTTCCAGTGCATCGCTACCGCCGGTCCGCTTCGCATAGTTGAGAAGCTCCCGATTGCCGCTGAGCACCATATGGTTGCCGTTGTCGATCGACCGGCCGAGCGTGGCGTCGTGAAAGCTGCGGCAACGCCCACCGGCCTGCGGAGCCTGCTCATAGACCGCGACACGCCGACCGGCCTCCGCCAGCCGGACGGCGGCGGCCAACCCGGCCAGCCCGGCGCCGATCACATGGACGATGCCCGCCTCGCTCATCAGGCGGCCGGGGGGAAGCCGAGCATGCAGCGCACCGCCACCCAGGCGCTTTCACGCCGGCCGACCCGGACACGCGCGTTCAGGTCGCGCCAGCCGGCGGCACGCAGGCGTCTCAGCAGCCGGTGATACAGCACCATCATGGCGGTGGCCGCCCACAGCGAACCCCGCGCATGACCTGCGATGGCGGAGCGCGCTTCGGCGAAGCGGGCCTCGGCCAGTTCGGCCAGCGCCTCGCAGGCGCGGGGCAGGGCGGGATGGGCCAGGACCTCGTCCGGGCGGTCGCTGTCGATGCCGGCGGCCAGCAGAAGTTCCCGCGGCAGGTAGAGCCGGTCCAATTCGGCATCCTCAGCCAGATCACGAAGGATGTTGGTGAGCTGCAGGGCCTCGCCCAATGCCAGGGCGAAGCGCTCCGTTGCCGGATCGGCGCGGTCGAACACGCGAATCGCCAGCATGCCGACGGCACCGGCGACCCTGCGGCAATAGAGCCGGAGCGTATCGAGGTCGGGCGCCCGCATGCCGCCGGAACCGGGTGCCTCGCCAGCGACATCCATCGCCATGCCGTCGATCAGGGCCTCCAGCTCCGCCCGTGGCAGGCCGTACCGCTCGATCGCGCCCTTCAGTGCCGAGGTCAGCGGGCCGCCGGGAGCCCCGCCGACATAGAGATCACGGATGTCGCACCGCCAGACGTCCAACGCCGCCCGTTTGGCGGCGGGCTCGCCCGGATCGTCGGCGATGTCGTCGATGCGGCGGCAGAAGGCATAGATCGCGAACATCGCCGCCCGCTTGGACGCGGGCAGCAGACGCATCGGCCAGTAGAAGGTGCTGCCCGATTTCGCGGTGACGCTGGTCGCCGTATCGGGTGACTTGTCGTCCGGCAACGTCGTGGATACCGGTTCCAGCGGGGCCGTCTCCAGCGGCGGAGGGGTCATCTGTAGCATCCTGGGCATTGCCCGTCCTGACGTGCATTTTGGCGCACGTCGCGACGTGTGGCCCCGGAGTTTATGCGGCGGAGAAGCTCCGCGCCAGCCCCCGCGCCACGGCGGCCAGCTTGTGATGGGCGCCCAGGGTAACCCGCGCCTTCATCGGGTCACGCGCTTTCAGCCGCCGCGACAGCGATTCGGCGAGGCTGAGGATCACCGCCGCCTCCATCCGCAGGCCACGGTGCTGGATCAGGCCGGGCAGGGCGGCGGCACGCTCCAGCAGCCGGTCGGTATGCTCCAGCGCCTGATCGAAGATGGCGCGCATGCGGGCGTCGCTCTCGACCTCCACCAGGCGTTCGACGCTGATTCCCGCCTCGTCGAACCAGGCCAGCGGGATGTAGCAGCGGCCGAGCTGGGTCCAGTCCTCCCGCGCGTCCTGCAGATGGTTCAATACCTGCAGCGCGGAGCACAGCGCGTCCGACGCCGGCCCGGCGGCCACCCCCTCGCCATGCAGATCCAGCAGGTAGCGGCCGACCGGGTTGGCGGAGAAGCGGCAGTAGAGAAGCAGATCGCTCCAGCTGTGGCAGCGGGCACCGACGGAGTCGCGGCGGAAGGCGCGCAGGATCTGGCGGGCATGGCGGTCGCTGACCCCGGTCTTCTGCAGGCTCTCGCGCAGCTCGGTGGCCGGCTTCAGATAAGCGTGCTTGGCTTGGCCGGAGGTCAGCGCCCGTTCCAGCGCCTCCAGATAGGCCAGCTTGGTCTCCGGTTCGAGATCCGGATCGTCGGCGATATCGTCGGCCAGACGCACGAAGCGGTAGAAAGCGATCACATGGGGACGCAGGTGCTTCGGAATCAGGCGGGAGGCGACCGGGAAATTCTCACCCGTCTCGTCCTTGCGGGCGACCGGGCCGGTCTTGCGGGGTTTCGTCGGGGCGATATTGAAATCCGTCATGGGATCCCTGCCTGCTGCGCGTCGGGGCTGGCGGTGCGACCGTGTGTGCTTCATATAGGCGTAGCAACTGGCTTTGGCCCGTCCTTCCATCGCTCCTCCCCTCTTTTTCCAATCGAGCATCACATGGTGAAGGCTGCGACCGACCTGTCCTATTGCGGACGGGAGGTTCGGAAATATGACAACGACCACTTTCTGGCAGGTTTGTTTACCCCAGCCGACAGGCGGGAGGCGACTTTTGCGCTCTACGCCTTCAACCTGGAGATCGCGAAGACGCGCGAGGTGGTCAGCGAACCGATCCTGGGCCAGATGCGGCTGCAATTCTGGCGCGACGGCATCGAAGCCGTCTATGAGGATGGATCCGTACCGCGCCACGAGGTGATGGAGCCGCTGGCCCAGGCCGCGCGCGGACTGGGGCTGAGCCGTGCCCTGTTCGACCGGCTGATTGACGCGCGCGAAGCCGATCTGGACGATACGCCACCGGCCGACCTGACCTGTCTCGTCAATTATGCCGAGGTGACGGGGGCGCCGCTGGTCCAGTTGGCCCTGGAAATCGTTGGCGTGCGGGATGCGGCGGCGATGACGGCCGCGCGTCATGTCGGCATCGCCTATGCCCTTTCGGGCATTCTGCGCGCGGTTCCCTTCCTCGCCCGCCAGCACCGGCAGCGTCTGCCGGACGACCTGATGCAGCGGCATGGCGCCGGCAGCGAGGATCTGTTCGCCGGCCGCTCGACGCCGCAGCTGCGGCCGGTGGTGGGGGAGATCGCCGAGGTCGCCCGCAAGCATCTGGCCGAGGCCCGCGCCCTGCGCCGCGAGGTGCCCAAGGCCGCGGTTCCGGCGCTGCTGCCGGCGACGCTGGCCGACCTGCATCTGAGCGTGATCGCGCGGGAGGACAACGACGTGTTTGCCCCGCGCGTGATGCTGGCCAACCCGTTCCGTCAGCTTCGGCTGGGCTGGGCGGCGATGCGCGGGCGCTACTGACGCCCGCGCTTGCGATTGCCGGTCAGTCCTTCAACCAGCCGTCGAGATCGGCCAGAGCCCGGCGGGTGTAGGCAAGCTTGCGGTCGCGGCCCCGGATCTTGTCGTCCACCGGAGGGAACAGGCCGAAATTGACGTTCATCGGCTGGTACGTCTCCACCTCGGCTCCACCGGTGATGTGGCCGAGGATGGCGCCGAGCGCCGTAGTCACCGGCGGCGTGCTGATTTCCTGGCCCAGACGCTCCGCGGCGGCGAAGCGGCCGGCGAGCAGGCCGACGGCTGCACTCTCGACATAGCCCTCGCAGCCGGTGACCTGCCCGGCGAATCGCAGGCGCGGCAGCGACTTCAGTCGCAGGGCGCCATCGAGGATGCGCGGGCTGTTCAGGAAGGTGTTCCGGTGCATGCCGCCCAGCCGCGCGAACTCGGCGTTCTCCAGGCCGGGGATCATGCGGAAGATGCGCGCCTGTTCGGCATGGCGCAGCTTGGTCTGGAAGCCGACGAGGTTGTACAGCGTGCCCAGCGCATTGTCCTGGCGCAGCTGGACCACCGCATAGGGCCGGCGTTCCGGCTTGTGCGGGTTGGTCAGGCCGACCGGCTTCATCGGCCCGTAGCGTAGGGTGTCGACGCCGCGCTCCGCCATCACCTCGATCGGCAGGCAGCCTTCGAAGTAGGGGGTGTTCTTCTCCCACTCCTTGAAGTCCAGTTTCTCGCCGGTGATCAGCGCGTCGATGAAGGCACGGTAGTCATCCTTCTCGAAGGCGCAGTTGATGTAGTCCTTGCCGGTGCCGCCGGGGCCGGGCTTGTCGTAGCGCGACTGGAACCACGCCTTCGACAGGTCGATGCTCTCCAGATAGACGATCGGCGCGATGGCGTCGAAGAAGGCCAGCGACTCCTCGCCGGTCTGGCTGCGCACCGCCTCGGCCAGGGCCGGGGAGGTGAGGGGGCCGGTGGCGACGATGACGCTGTCCCACTCCTCCGGCGGCAGGCCGGCGACCTCCTCGCGCTGGATGGTGATGAGGGGGTGGGTGGAGACGGCCTCCGTCACCGCATCGGCAAAGCCGTCGCGGTCCATGGCGAGCGCGCCGCCGGCCGGCACCTTGTGCGCGTCGGCGCAGCGCAGGATCAGCGAGCCGCAGCGCCGCATCTCCTCATGCAGCAGTCCCACCGCATTGTATTCGGCATCGTCCGACCGGAAGGAGTTGGAGCAGACCAGCTCCGCCAGCTTGTCGGTGTCGTGGGCCTCTGTCTTGCGGACCGGCCGCATCTCGTGCAGCACGACGGGCACGCCGCGGGAGGCGAGCTGCCACGCGGCTTCCGAGCCGGCGAGACCGCCGCCGATGACATGGACGGGGCGAAGGGTGTCGGTCATTGGACTTTCCAGAACACTGTAGGAGCAGGCGGATCAGGGGCGGGTTATGGCGCTCTGCATCGCCGAGATCCAGGATTCAATGAGTGCGGCATGGGCAGGTAGGCGCGAAAACAGCTCGTTCGCCTTTTCTTCATCGTAGGTGTGAATCGTCAGATTACGGTCGTTCATCATTCTCATTGCCGCCTCAGCCTGCTCCTCAGTCAGAAAGCCGGCAATCTGGCTTTCTCGGACCATGGCTTTCGGACTTGCCGAAGTGAGGTGTTCGGCTCCCATCTGGTCGTCGATCACCGACCTTGCAGCTTTCCAGGCCGTCTCGCTTGCCAAGGTGAAGCGCAGAATTGCGGAATCGCGAACGACATCATCAACGGGGCGGGCGAGGACCTCCTGAAAACGTGCCAGGGCTTGGCGTGCGTTGTCGAGCTTCCGGCTTACCTTGTCCATTCTATACCTTCCCGTTCGACCTCCTGCCGGACCTCCTGTCCAGCCGTCCGCAGGTCCACCACATCGACGAAGTATGGAACAGTGCTCTCTTCCAACTCTTCGTTGATCTCCCCGATCAGACCGGGAGGAAGCGGTTCGAGCGGGTCGATGGCTACGTCGATGTCACTCCAGTGCCCTACGTCGCCGCGGGCACAGGAGCCGAACAGGTAGACGCGGGCTGGATGCCCCGCCAATTGCTCAAGGACTATGCGCTTCACGGCGTCGAGAGCGCGCAGGCGTACCGGGTTCATCATGACCGCAGTTTAACACAATTCAGAACAGGATACGGTCACAGGAAAAGGCCGGCCCCCGCAAAGAAGGCCGGCTGCAAGTCGATCAGGAGTCAGTCAGAACATCGAGCCAGAAACGTCAACCGGAGCGACGGCTCACTCGCTCTTCGTCGTCGTGCTGCGCTCGACGGTGGTGGAACCGGTGGGCGGCGGCGGCACGGCCGTCGAACCATAGCCGGGGCTGGTGGTCGTCGTGGTCGTCGTGCTGGTGGTGGATTTGTCAGACCCGCAGGCCGCCAGCAGGAGGGCCGCACCCACGGCGGCCCCCAAGCCGGTCAGAAGCGTCTTGCTCATGCCTCTCGTCTCCCATGCAATGCGAACTCTGCAGGGGAGAACGTGGCGCAGCTTGTGTTTGTTCACGCCCTCTTTCGGGTTGCCGATTTCCGCACCGCCGGCTTCGCCTTCAGGTAGGGGGCGAGGTAGCGTCCGGTATAGCTCCGCTCCACCTTTGCGACATCCTCCGGGGTGCCTTCGGCGACGATCTCGCCGCCGCCGGTGCCGCCCTCCGGACCCAGATCGATGATCCAGTCAGCGGTCTTGATGACCTCCAGATTGTGCTCGATCACCAGCACCGTGTTGCCCTGGTCGACCAGCGCATGCAGCACCTCCATCAGCTTTTCGACGTCGGCGAAATGCAGACCGGTGGTCGGCTCGTCCAAGATGTACAGCGTGCGGCCGGTGGCGCGGCGGCTCAGTTCCTTGGACAACTTGACGCGCTGCGCCTCGCCGCCAGACAGCGTGGTCGCCGCCTGCCCGATGTGGATGTAGCCGAGGCCGACCCGCTCCAGCGTGTCCATCTTGTCGCGGATGCCGGGGACGGCCTTGAAGAACTCCTTGCCCTCCTCGACCGTCATATCCAGCACGTCGGCGATGGTCTTGTCGCGGTAGGTTACCTCCAGCGTCTCGCGGTTGTAGCGCTTGCCGTGGCAGACGTCGCAGGTGACGTAGACGTCGGGCAGGAAGTGCATCTCGATCTTGATGACGCCGTCGCCCTGGCAGGCCTCGCAACGCCCGCCCTTGACGTTGAAGGAGAATCGGCCGGGGCCGTAGCCGCGCGCCTTCGATTCCGGCAGGCCGGCGAACCAGTCGCGGATCGGCGTGAAGGCGCCGGTGTAGGTCGCGGGGTTGGAGCGCGGGGTGCGGCCGATCGGCGACTGGTCGATGTCGATGACCTTGTCCAGATGCTCCAGCCCCAGCACCGCGTCATGGTCCGCCGGATGCTCGCGGGCGCCCATCAGCTTGCGCGCAACCGCCTTGTAGAGCGTCTCGATGATCAGCGTCGACTTGCCGCCGCCCGACACGCCGGTCACGCACGTGAAGGTGCCGAGCGGAATCTTGGTCGAGACGTTCTGCAGATTGTTGGCTCGGGCGCCCTGCACCTCCAGGAACTGGCCGGGATGGCCGGGCCGGCGGGTGTCGGGCACGGGCACGAAGCGGGTGCCGTTCAGATACTGGGCGGTGATGCTGTTGGGGTTCTTCTGAACCTCCTCCGGGCGGCCCTGGGCGATGACGGTCCCGCCATGCTGGCCGGCGCCGGGACCCATGTCGACCAGATAGTCGGCGCTGCGGATGGCGTCCTCGTCATGCTCGACGACGATAACGGTGTTGCCGATGTCGCGCAGACGCTTCAGCGTCTCCAGCAGCCGGTCGTTGTCGCGCTGGTGCAGGCCGATGGACGGTTCGTCCAGCACATAAAGCACGCCGGTCAGGCCGGAGCCGATCTGCGAGGCCAGCCGGATCCGCTGGCTCTCGCCGCCGGACAGTGTGCCCGACCCGCGGCTGAGCGTCAGATACTCAAGCCCGACGGCATTGAGGAATCCCAGCCGCTCGTTGATCTCCTTGAGGATGCGATAGGCGATCTCGCGGTCTTTGGGGCGCAGATGCTCGTTCAACTCGCTGAACCACGCACCGGCGCCGGCGATGGACAGTTCCGCCGCCTCCGAGATGTTGCGACCGCGGATCTTGACCGCCAGCGCCTCCGGCTTCAGCCGCGCGCCCTTGCAGACCTCGCAGGGCTGGGAGGACTGGTATTTCGACAGCTCGTCGCGCGTCCAGGCGCTGTCGGTCTCGCGATAGCGCCGTTCCAGATTGTTGACGATGCCCTCGAACGGCTTGTTGGTCTGGTAGCGCCGCAGCCCGTCGTCATAGGTCATAGTGATGGCCGAGCCGCCGGAGCCGAACAGGATGGTCTGGCGCACCTTTTCCGGCAGATCCTGCCAGGGCGTGGTCATCGACGCGCCGAAATGCTCGCAGATGCTTTCCAGCGTCTGGTCGTAATATTTCGAGGTCGATCCGGCCCACGGCGCGATGGCACCCTTGGCGAGCGTCAGCCGCTCGTCCGGCACCACCAGCATCGGGTCGAAATAGATCTTGCTGCCCAGCCCGTCGCAGGCCGGGCAGGCGCCGAACGGGTTGTTGAAGGAGAACAACCGCGGCTCGATCTCCGGAATGGTGAAGCCGCTGACCGGGCAGGCGAACTTCTGCGAGAAGACGGTCTGCTCGTTGGTCTCGGCATTCTCGACCCAGACGATGCCGTCGGCCAGCCCCAGCGCGGTTTCCAGCGAATCGGCCAGACGGTTGCCCAGCCCCTCGCGCACTACGATGCGGTCGACCACCACCTCGATGTCGTGCTTCAGCTTCTTGTTGAGCGCCGGCACCTCGTCGATCTCGTACATGGTGCCGTCGACCCGCACGCGCTGGAAGCCGCGCTTGCGCAGGTCCTGGATTTCCTTCTTGTACTCGCCCTTGCGGCCGCGGACGAAGGGGGCCAGCAGCAGCAGGCGCGTGCCCTCCGGCATCGCCATGATGCGGTCGACCATCTGGCTGACCGTCTGGCTTTCGATGGGCAGGCCGGTGGCCGGCGAATAGGGGATGCCGACGCGCGCCCACAAGAGGCGCATGTAGTCGTAGATCTCCGTCACCGTGCCGACGGTGGAGCGCGGATTCTTCGACGTCGTCTTCTGTTCGATGGAGATGGCCGGCGACAGCCCCTCGATCGAATCGACATCCGGCTTCTGCATCAGCTCCAGGAACTGGCGCGCGTAGGCCGACAGGCTCTCCACATAGCGCCGCTGCCCCTCGGCATAGATCGTGTCGAAGGCAAGCGATGACTTGCCCGATCCCGACAGGCCGGTGATGACGATCAGCTCGTCGCGCGGCAGATCCACATCGACGTTCTTCAGGTTATGTTCCCGCGCGCCGCGGACGCTGATGTACTTGTTCATGGAGTGTTCTTTTACCCGAAGCTTTTCCGGATGGAAAGCGGCAAGGCGCCGCGACGCATGACGAAAAACGGCCGGCCGAAAAGCGGTGCCCCTAAGGCCGGCCGGCTGACGATATATGCGCTGGGCGCGCCATTGCCACCGGCGCCCGGCGCGGGTCGGTCATGACCAGAAGGGCGGCACCGCGCGGAAGCGCTTCCACAGATCGGGCAGCGCCTTGCGCCGCTTGTCTGACTGGCGGTCGATCCAGGCGGCGACGGCAGCGGCCGTCTTCTGTTCCCCTCCCTTCAACGATCCCAGCATGCGGGCGCCGGTGATGGCGTCCTGCTCGGCGTCCAGCGCCGCCTGCAACGGTTCCAGCGCCGCGAAGAAGGGCAGGGTGGCGGCCTCCGGATACAGGCCGCGGAAGAAGTCTGCGGTGTAGCGCAGCGTGCGCAGCCGCCGGCGCAGCTTGTCGCGCGCCTTGGCATCCTCCGGCGGCTTCGCCGTCTTGCCGAGCTTCGCCATCCGCGCCGACAGCCAGCCGCCGGCCACCGTCGTGACCGGGGCCGACAGCGCGGCCCGGCGGTCGCCGTCGGCCTCCGACATCCAGCGGCCATGCTCCAGCCACGCGGCGAGCGCCAGGACCATGGTCGTGCAGCCCGGTGCCAGGATCGCCGCCATCGCTTCCCGCGCCGGTCCGGCACCCGCGGTCCGGGCGAGCGAGGCCAGCCGCTCCAACGCCGTGCGGTCGATGCCCGGCGCTGCCTTCGGATTGGCGAGAAGCGGGTCGATGACGCCGGACATCAGCACGTCCCACCCGCGCGCCGGCCCCAGCCGCTTAGCGAGCGCGCGGCTTTCCTCCACCAGCCGGTCGGCCTCGGGGGAGGCGACCAGCGGCGCGAAGAAGCGATGGGCGATGCGCAGCCGCCGCAACGCGACGCGCATGCGGTGCAGCCCCTCCACATCGCCGCCCGCAAGCGCGCAGGATTCGTTGGCGAGGAACTGGCGCAACGCCTGCCGCAGGATGTGCCGGTAGGCCTCCGCCACCGTGGTCAGCGGCGACAGGCCGAGCGGTTCGGCCTCCACCGGCCCCGGCGCCTTGCCGGTGACCAGCCGCAGCCCCGCCTCCGCCTTGCTTTCGGTGCCGATGCGCATGGGGATGGCGGCTTGCAGGGTCAGCGCCAGGTCGAACAGGCTGGCGACCTTGCCGGCCTTCAGCTCCAGTTCCACCTCGCCGACCGGCAGAGAGTTGCCGCCGGCATAAATGGCGCCGTCATCCACCGCCAGCTCGACCGCCGTCAGCGTATCGGGGCGCAGCAGCAGGGTGGTGCGGCGGAAATCGGTGATGAACAGGCAGTCCAGCGCATCGAGTGCCGCCGCCGGAACCAGCCCGGCGACGCCGGGATCGCTCAGCACGCCGATATCCACCGCTTCGCCCGCGACGACCCATTCCCATTCCCGCCGCACCGCCACGGCGGCGGAATCGCCGGGGCTGGCGCTGTTCACGGTCTTCAGCGTCTGGATGAAGCGGTCGCCCTCCTGCCGCACGCGCAACGCCACGCCGTTCGCCGCCAGCTTCAGGTCGGGGGTGTCGAAATAGGCGGTGCGCAGCCGCTGCGTCGTCGCCGGCCCGTCGGCCAGCGCCAGCAGCCCCGGAAGGGAGGCAACCCGAGCCAGATCCGCCGATGCGGCATGGAGCTTCAGCTCCACCTCGCGGAAAGCGGCGGGGGTTGAGGGCTGCGCATCGGGAAGTACGGACGGGCTGACGGGCGGAATGGCGGGTGGCAAGGGTCGGCATCCTCCCGAATCCGGCCGGAGCGCGGCCTCGAATGAACCAGGTGGCTCCGTGGATACCCCAACCGTCGCCGCAGGTTAAGAGAGTTTACGCGGCTGCACAAAATCCGCCAGCCGCCCGGCCCCCAATTCCAGGTCGGCCCAATGCAGCGTTTCGAAGACCAGCACGGCGCAGGCGCCGGTCGGAAACTTGTCGGCCAGCGCATGGCGCAGCCCATGGTCGCCGCTGCCGGTCAGGGCGTTCGCCAGCTCGTGCAGGTCCGGATTGTGCGCCACCAGCATCAGGCCGGTCGCCCTATCCGGCGCGTCGCGCAGCCGTTCCAGCAGCGTGCGGGCGCCGCACAGGTAAAGTCCCCGCTCATGCTCCACCGGTGGGTATGGCGCGCCGATGGCCGCCATCACGCGCTTGCGTGTCTCCACCGCTCGCACCGCTGTGGAACACAGGACGAGGTCGATGTGGGCGTGATGCTTGGCCAGATGGCCGCCGACCAGGGTGGCCGCCTTCTCGCCACGGGCATTCAGCGGCCGGTCGTGGTCGCCCAGCGACGGATCGTCCCAGGAGGATTTAGCGTGGCGCAGCAGGAACAGCGTCTTCATGGCTGAAATCGGTCGCGTCAGGGGAGGGGCAGGGGAGGGAGAGGACTGGGCGCAGTCGCAGCGTATAGCCAAATGGGAGTCCTGAAACCGTAACGCATATGGGATACTCTGTCTGCCCACCATATAACCGTCGTCGGCACCGCTCAAAGGCAAGCGCCGGCGCCCAGGGTTTCAAGATTTCAGAGGTCGACGTGACGCAACTCCAGGAACTCGATTCGGTCGGTATCGAGCCAAACGCTCCGGAACGCTTCATTAATCGGGAGCTGTCGTGGCTGGCCTTCAACCAGCGCGTCCTGGACGAGGCCGCAAACCCCAATCACCCGCTTCTGGAGCGGTTGCGCTTCCTGTCGATCTCCGCCAGCAACCTCGATGAATTCTACATGGTTCGCGTCGCCGGCCTGAAAGGGCAGGTGGCCGCCGGCGTGAAGGCGCCGAGCCCGGAGAATCTGACTCCTGCCCAGCAGCTGTCCGCGGTGAAGCAGCGCATCTCCCTGCTGATGGACAGTCAGCAGACGATGTGGCGCACGCTGAAGGGCGAACTGCGGGAGGCCGGAATCTCCGTGGTCGATCCCAGGGACCTCAGCGAGGGCGAGCTGGACTGGCTGGAAGCGAAGTTCCTGGACGACATCTTCCCGATCCTGACCCCCATCGCCGTCGATCCCGCCCACCCCTTCCCGTTCCTGCCCAATCTGGGATTCTCGCTGGCGCTGCAACTGCACGACCCGGTCAAGGGCCGGCACATCGACGCCCTGGTGCCGCTGCCGTCGCAGCTGGAGCGGTTCCTGCGCCTGCCCGGCTCGGACATCCGCTTCCTTCAGTTGGAAAAGGTGGTGATGCAGTTCATCGACCGCCTGTTCCCTCCGTTCCAGGTCAAGGCGCACGGCGTCTTCCGCGTCCTGCGCGACAGCGAAATTGAAATCGAGGAAGAGGCGGAGGATCTGGTCCGCACCTTCGAAAGCGCGCTGAAGCGCCGCCGGCGCGGCAGCGTCATCCGGCTCGCCACCGACAGCGGCATGGCTGCCGACCTGCGCGATTTCCTGCGCCATGAGCTGAACGTCGCCTCGGACGACGTCTTCATCCTGGATGGGCTGATCGGCCTGACCGACACCAAGCAGCTGATCGTCGACGAGCGGCCGGATCTGGTCTTCCGCCCCTTCAACGCCCGCTTCCCGGAACGAATCCGCGATTTCGGCGGCGACTGCTTCGCGGCGATCCGTCACAAGGACATCGTCGTCCACCACCCCTACGAATCCTTCGACGTGGTGGTGCAGTTCATCCGGCAAGCGGCCCGCGACCCGCAGGTGGTGGCGATCAAGCAGACGCTCTACCGCACCAGCAAGGACAGCCCCATCGTCGCCGCGCTGATCGAGGCGGCGGAGGCCGGCAAATCGGTGACCGCGCTGGTCGAGCTGAAGGCCCGGTTCGACGAGGAGGCGAACATCCGCTGGGCGCGCGATCTGGAACGCGCCGGCGCCCAGGTGGTCTACGGCTTCGTCGACCTGAAGACCCACGCCAAGGTGTCGCTGGTGGTGCGGCGCGAGAAGAAGGCGCTGCGCAGCTACGTCCATTTCGGCACCGGCAACTATCACCCGATCACCGCGAAGGTCTACACCGACCTGTCCTTCTTCACCTGCGATCCGGCACTGTGCCACGACGCCGCCGTCATGTTCAACTTCATGACCGGCTACGCGACGCCGAAGGTGCTGGAGAAGATCGCCATCGCGCCGATCACGCTACGCCAGCGCCTGTTCGACCTGATTGAGGCGGAGATCGCCCATGCCGCCGCCGGCCGTCCGGCGTCGATCTGGGTGAAGCTGAATTCTCTCGTCGATCCGGTCATCATCGACAAGCTGTACAAGGCGTCGCAGGCCGGGGTGCAGATCGACATGATCATCCGCGGCATCTGCTGCCTGCGGCCGGGTGTGAAGGGGCTGTCGGAGAATATCCGGGTGCGCAGCATCGTCGGCCGGTTCCTGGAGCACGGCCGCGTCATCTGCTTCGGCAACGGCCATCCCATGCCCAGCAATCAGGCCAAGGTGTTCATCTCCTCGGCCGATTGGATGACCCGCAACCTGGACCGCCGCATCGAAACGCTGGTTCCCATCGAAAACCCGACCGTGCACGAACAGGTGCTCGACCAGATCATGGTCGCCAACATGAAGGACGACGCAAGCACCTGGAAGCTGGGGCCCGATGGCGTGTACCATCGGATCAAAGCTGGCCCGGACGCGTTCAGCGCCCATAATTACTTCATGACCAACCCCAGCCTGTCCGGCCGGGGCAGCGCGCTCAGCAGCAAGCGCACGCCGCCGCGGCTTATGCTGCATGCGGTGTCCTGAGGGCGGGTGACGGGAGCGAGAGTATGAGCAAGGACAAACGCGCGGCCGCCATCCCCGGCGACGTCGGACAGGCGGGCGTCGGCGGATTCGGCATGGCTGCCGCCTCCGATCGCGCCCCCGACCACGCCCGCGAGCGCGTCGGCGTGATCGACATCGGCTCCAATTCAATCCGTCTGGTCGTCTATGACGGGCTGACCCGGTCTCCGCTCGCCCTGTTCAACGAGAAGGTGCTGTGCGGTCTCGGCCGCGGTGTCGAGAAGTCCGGCGTGCTGAACCCCGATGGCGTCGCCCAGGGGCTGGTGGCGCTGGAACGCTTCGCCACGCTGGCCCAGGGCATGCGCGTCGGCCGTTTGGACGTGATCGCCACCGCCGCCGTGCGCGACGCCCGCGACGGCGCCGCCTTCGTCGATGCCATCCGCCGCCGCGCCGGCCTGACCGTCCGCGTCATCAGCGGTGAGGAGGAGGCGCGGCTGTCGGCCATGGGCGTGCTGTCCGGCACCCCCGGCGCCGACGGGCTCGTCGGCGACCTCGGCGGCGGCAGCCTGGAGTTGGTCCCGCTCGACCGTGGCGTGATCGGCAGGCAGGTGACTTTGCCGCTCGGCCCGCTGCGGCTGATGGAGGTCGGCTCGTCCAAGGGTGGTCCGGCCAAGCTGATCGACCAGCATCTGGAATCGCTGCCCTGGCTGTCGGCGATGAAGGGGCGGCCCTTCTATCCGGTCGGCGGAAGCTGGCGCGCCATCGCCAAGCTGCATATGGAGCAGTCCGGCCATCCGCTGCACATCATCCACCACTACACCATCCCCGCCGCCGACGCGCGGGAGTTCACCGGGCTGATCGGCCGGCAGAGCCGCTCGTCGCTGGAAAAGATGGCGGGATCGCGTCGCCGGCTCGACACGCTGCCCCTGGCCGGGCTGGTGCTTGAACGGCTGCTGCGCATCGCCCAGCCCTCGAAGCTGGTCTTCTCCGCCTATGGACTGCGCGAGGGGCACCTCTATTCGCTGCTCTCGCCGGAGGGGCAGCGCGAGGATCCGCTGATGGCGTCGGCCGCCGACTGGGCGCAGCGCTTCGTGCGGATGGGCGATCCGGCCCTGCTGATGTCCTGGACCGCCGGGCTGTTCGCCGGGGAGGACGACAACGCCATCCGCCTGCGCCACGCCGCCTGCCTGTTGAGCGATGTCGGCTGGGCCGACCATCCCGATTACCGGGCGGAGCATGCCTTCCTGCGCGTGCTGCGCTATCCGTTTCCGGCGCTGGACCATGACGAGCGGGCGTTCCTGGCGCTCGCAGCCCACGCCCGCTATTCCGGCACCATTGACGTGCCGCTGACCGCACCGGTGCGGACATTGGTAACCGAAGGGCAGGGCATGAAGGCGCTGGTGCTGGGTCTGGCGCTCCGTCTCGCCCACACGCTGTCCGGCGGCGCTACGGCGCTGCTGGAACGTAGCAGTCTGAAGGTCGGCGACGGCCGGGTGGTGCTGACCCTGCCCGACGATGGCAGTGTCCCGTCGGGTGAAGCGGTCCAGCGCCGCATCGATGCGCTTGCCAAGGCGATGAATCTCAAGGGCGACGTGGTCCAACCGTTGCGGCCGCAGGCGGCGGAATAGGGCAGGGCAGGTGGGCCGCCGGTCGACGAATGACAGGCGGCCCTACCCCGTCAGGTTCGGGTGATCGACACGCCGCCGTCGACCAGCAGCGCGGTTCCGGTGGTGAAGCTGGACGCATCCGACGCCAGATAGAGCGCCGACTGTGCGATTTCACGCGGCGTGGCGAGCCGCTTCAGCGCATGAAGACCTTGGACGAAAGCCAGAGCCTCCGGCGTGTTTGACACGGCGCGTCCCATCGGTGTGTCGGTGCCGCCCGGCAGCAGCGCGTTGGCACGGATGCCGTGCGGTCCGTACTCGGCGGCGATCACCTGCATCAGCCCGATCAGTCCGGCCTTGCTGGCCGCATAGGCGGCCATGCCGGGAAAGCCGACCGTGTGGCCGACGAAGGTCGAGGTGAAGATCAGCGATCCGCCACCACGGGCGAGCATAGCCGGAATCTGGTGTTTGGCGGCATGGAAGGCGCTGGTCAGATTGGTGGCGATCACCTCATGCCACATCTCCGCCGTCATTTCCGGAACCGGCACCATCGCGCCGGTCGTTCCGGCATTGTTGAAGGCGACGTCAAGGCCACCGAACTGTCGCGTGGCGACCTCCACGGCTTCCCGCGCGGTCTCCGAGTCAGCGACATCGCCGGCCACGGCGACGGCATTGCCGCCATTGTCCCGGATCTCGTCGGCCAGCCGTTCCAGTTCGCCGCGCCGCCGGGCCACGAGCACGAGCTTCGCGCCATGTTCGGCAAACAGCAGCGCCGCCTCGCGTCCGATACCGGAACTGGCGCCCGTGACGATTGCAGTTTTCCCGTCGAGCTGTCTCATTGCCATTCTCCCTTGCGATGAACGGCCCGAGGGTCGCGAATTTGGTGCTGTCCGGGCTATCCGGTTCTTGCTTTCGAATTCGCAAGGCTGGAGCGGCTAACGATGGGGTTAATTTCCATAACCTTCCTTATGTGTTTCTTGTCCGCCCTCACCGGCGGCATTTCCAAATAATGCTGTGACGACGTAACGCCAGAGCGCAGTTGTTAGGCTGTGTGATTCTTACTATCTTCTGGGAAGGCGCGCCGAGGGTACCAGCCTCAACGCGCCCGCCCGATCAGCGGTTCAGGTACTCAAGCACAAGCTTGACCACCTGCAACAGCAGGATCAGGAGCTTGAGGATATCCGACATCCTCTGTCTCCCAGCTGAGCGGCGGCGGTGGCGGCCAGTCCGCCACCGCGTCCGCTCACCGGTTATATCCAGTGGCGTTTTCTTGCGGGAGTCGCATCCAGCGGGAAAACTTCAAATTTCGCGCATTCAGTTGGTTGACCGGTTGAGCCGTGGCAATTCGGATTTCCGCTACCCATTTCCGGCGTCGCACCTTCTGACCCGGATGGATGATGTCGTTGAAGAACCAGCCCACCCCGCCCGACCAGCGTCAGGCGGTTCTATCCCAGCGCCGCAACCTCAAGATGGCCCAATCCGCCCACGCCTATGTGCGCGGCAGCACGGTTAAGTTTTACGAATGGCTTGAGCAGTCCGGCGGCAAGGTGCCGGACGGGCCGCCGGTCTGGATCTGCGGCGACTGCCATGTCGGCAATCTCGGGCCGGTCGCCAATGCCAAGGGCCGCATCGACATCCAGATTCGCGACGTCGACCAGACGGTGGTCGGCAACCCCGCCCACGACCTGATCCGCCTCGGCCTGTCGCTCGCCACTGCGGCGCGCGGGTCGGATCTGCCCGGCGTCACCACCGCGCTGATGCTGGAGCAGATGATCGAGGGCTACATGATGACCCTCGACGGAGATCTCGGCGGCGAAACCCTGCGGAAGAAGCCGTCGGTCGTCCGCGTCGGCATGCGTCAGGCCATCGGCCGCACCTGGAAGCATCTGGCCAAGGACCGGATCAAGGACATCCGCCCGACGATCCCGCTCGGCAAGCGCTTCTGGCCGCTGACCGACCAGGAGCGCGCGGCGGTGGAGGAACTGTTCGCCAGGGATCAGGTGCGCCGTCTGGTGACCGCCCTGCACTCCCGCGACGACGATGACCCGATCGAGCTTCTGGACGCCGCCTATTGGGTGAAGGGCTGCAGTTCGCTGGGCCGGTTGCGGGTTGCGGTGCTGCTCGGCGTCGGCGAGGGTCATTACGACGAGGGCGGTCTCAGCCTGATCGACATCAAGGAGGCGGTGCAGGCCGCCGCTCCCCGCGCTACGAAAAATGGCATGCCGCGCGACAATGCCGAGCGTGTGGTGACCGGCGCGCAGAATCTCTCACCCTATCTCGGCGACCGCATGCGCCCTGCCCGCCTGCTCGACCGCGCGGTATTCCTGCGCGAACTGCTGCCGCAGGACATCAAGCTCGACTTCGACCATCTGACGCGCGAGGAAGCGACCCGCGCCGCCTTCTTCCTGGCCGCCGTGGTCGGCAAGGCGCATGCCCGCCAGATGGACGAGGCGACACGCAAGTCATGGCAGGCCGAATTGGTGCGCAACCGCACCAAGAGCCTGGATGCGCCGTCCTGGCTGTGGTCCAGCATCGTCGATCTGATCGTCGGCCACGAGGCGGCCTATCTGGAACACTGCCGCCGCTACGCCGAACGCCCGGACGGCTGATCGAGGAACCCCGTCGCCATCTCCAGGCAGGCGTCGCGGCCCGGCTGGAAATCCTCGGCGATCCACCGTTCCTCGACGCGCTTCAGCGTCTCGCCGACCGCCGGACCGCGCGGGACTCCCAATTCCAGCAGGTCGCGGCCGGCGATGGGCAGCTTCAAGCCCGGCAGGTCGGCCGCCACCGCCGTCGCCCGGCGCAATGCCGTGAGGTCCAGCGGGCCGTCGTGAATGGCTGCGGCGATCAGCAGCAGGTCGCCGAACAGCTCGGCGTCGCCAAGGCGGTAGAGCGCCTGTCGCAGAGCCTTGCGGTCGCCAGCGGGCGTTAGTGCGGCCGGCGCCAAGGCGACCGGCGGCTCGACCATGGCCAGCAGACGGTCGCGCTCGTGGTTGGACAGGCGCAGCGCCTCGGCGGCCCGCAGCGCGCCCGGCCGGTCGCTGTCCAGCACCGCCGCAAGCCGGCGGGTCGGATCGGGCGTCACCGCCAGGTCGCGCTCCACCGCGATCAGCCGTTCCAGCCGGTCGGTGTCCATGGCTTCCGGCAGCAGGTGGACCATGATCCCCTGCCCCATCATCAGGCGCCAGACCGAAGCCGCGCAGGGGGCCGTCAGCAGGCGGAACAGCTCCCCCCGCACCCGCTCGCCCGACAGGGTCGGCAGGCGCGGCGCCAGCTCGCGGCAGGCGGCCATCGCCTCCGCATCCGGCTCTCCGCGGCCGTAATGGGCATGGAAGCGGAAGAAGCGCAGCAGGCGCAGCACGTCCTCCTCGATCCGCCGCCGCGCCTCGCCGACGAAGCGGACGCGGCCGGCGGCAAGGTCGGCCAGACCACCGAACGGATCGAACATGGCGCCGTCGGGCGTGCAACTCAACGCGTTCATGGTCAGATCGCGGCGGGCGGCGTCCTCGATCCAGTCGTCGGTGAACTCGACGCGAGCATGACGACCAAAGGTCTCCACATCGCGCCGCAGAGTGGTGATCTCATAGGGCTTGCCGCCGCACAGCGCGGTGACGGTGCCATGGGCGATGCCGGTGGGGATGACGCGAATCCCGGCGCCTTCCAGCAATTCCATCACCCGTTCCGGCGGAGCATGGGTGGCGATGTCGATGTCCTTCACCGGCCGGCCGAGCCACGCATCGCGCACACAGCCGCCGACGAAGCGCGCATCGGCGCCGCCAGACGCCAGGGCATCGAACACGGCGAGGCTTTCGGGCGCGGTCATCCAGGGTTGGGGCGACAGGCGTGCGGCAACGGTCATGGCGCGGGACGCTATCCGATTCCCGTTTCCCGTTCCACCGTTGTCAGTTTGGTCCCTCCCCCGCCTCCCGCACGGCGGCGCCCAGCACGTCGCGCAGGTTCACCAGCATGCCGGCGGTCGCCCCCCAGATGTAGCGCTGCGGATAGGGGAAGGCATAGAACCAGCGCGGCTTGCCCAGAAATTCGCGGCTGTGGCGCTGCGGGTTGGACGGGTCGAGGATGAAGGACAGCGGCACCTCGAACACCTCCGCCACCTCGGTCGGGTCGGGCGTCAGCATGAAGGGCGGCGTCACCACGCCCACCACCGGCGTCACCCGGAACCCGGTGCGCGTGACATAGGTGTCCAGCCGGCCGACGATCTCGATCCGGCCGCGCTCCAGCCCGATCTCCTCCGCCGTCTCGCGAAGCGCCGTTTCCTCCGGGCTGCCGTCCTCCGGCTCCATCCGGCCACCGGGGAAGCTGATCTGGCCGGCATGGGCGCTCAGCGTCGTCGTGCGCTGGGTGAAGATGACGGTCAGTTCCTCCGGCCTGTCGACCAGGGGGACGAGAACCGCCGCCTCGCGCAGGGTGGATGGCGGACCCATTTCCGGATTGAGGTCGTGGTCGCCCCTGATCTTGGCCGCCGTCCTGGGCGGCATCCGGTTCGAATGAACGGCATTTTCGACAGCCGCATCGGTGCTCATCGCCGGAAAGCGTCGGCGGACCTCGTCCAGACTCAGTCGCCAGGCAGCTTGCCCAGCGCGAAGAAGACCTTGTTGCTCCATAGACCCACCTCGGACTCGCCGGTTTCGGTGCGGCGCGTCTCGCTGCGCTCCACCATGTCGTAGAACACGGCCCGCAGGATAAGCGCCTCCAGCCGGCTTCTGATTTCGATGTAGGGTGCCGGCTCCCCGGTTTCAGGGTTCACGGCGACGCGGATCGGGTGTTCGGGGCCGGCCTCCACCCAATGGTCCAGGTTGGTGCGGAAGGACAGGACCTGTTCGGCCCCGCTGCCGGCCACCGTCATCTCCACCGCGACGAAGGGAGCGTCCTCCACGACGATCTTGCCGCGCTCGACCGGCGTGATCAGCCAGTAATCGCCGTCGTCGTCGCGCTTCAAAACGGTGGAGAACAGCTTCGCCAGTTCGATCCGGCGGATGGGATCGCCATTGTGGAACCAGGTGCCGTCGCGCGCAATGCGGATGTCGTACTGCTCCAGAGTCGGCGTCCGGCCCAGCGCGGCCGGCAGGTCAGACGGCAGGTCCGGCGGCGTCCCCGAAACGGTTTGTCCATCTGAGCGCTTGTCATTCGCCATCGCGTTACCGACCTTCATGGAGTTGGGAGCCGTTTTGTCCCCGGACATGCGCATTTTCGCCACACTCGACCGCTAGGTCCACCCTGTTGGTCCTGCGGCCATCCGTCCGGCGGTCCATCCGGCGGCGGAATTCGGAAAATGGGTGTCGACAAGGCGCAGGAACAGGGCCAACCATGCGGATCCCGTGTTTCACGTCACGGCAACCTTACCAAGGGTGGCCGCGACGACGACACCGACCGGCCCATCATCGGGGAGCAGCAGACCTTGAGCGCACAGGACATCCTGAGGGGGCAGCCTCCCGTGCCAGAGGACCCGCAACGGCTGATGGAGGAGATCGAGGCGCTGGGCGACCGGCTCGCCTCGGTCCGCGACCGCATCGGCCGCGTGATCTTCGGCCAGCACGAGGTGATCGACCGCACCCTGGTCACGCTGCTGGCCGGCGGCCATGTCCTGCTGATCGGCGTTCCCGGCCTTGCCAAGACGCGGCTGGTGGAAACGCTGGGCACCGTGCTGGGCCTCGCCGAAAAGCGAATCCAATGCACGCCCGACCTGATGCCCGCCGACATCCTCGGCTCCGAAGTGCTGGAGGAGGGGGAAAGCGGCCGCCGGTCCTTCCGCTTCCTGCCCGGCCCGGTGTTCAGCCAGCTGCTGATGGCGGACGAGATCAACCGCGCCAGCCCGCGCACCCAGTCCGCCCTGCTCCAGGCGATGCAGGAGCACCGGGTGTCGGTGGCCGGCCAATACCATCCCCTGCCCGAGCCCTTCCACGTCTTGGCCACCCAGAACCCGCTGGAGCAGGAAGGCACCTATCCGCTGCCGGAAGCCCAGCTCGACCGCTTCCTGATGCAGATCGACGTCGATTATCCGGATCGCGAGGCCGAACGGCGGATGATGATCGCCACCACCGGCTCGACCGACGAGCGCGCGGTGACGGTGCTGTCGGCCGCCGATCTTCTGACTGCACAGCGCCTCGTCCGCCGCGTGCCGGTCGGTGAAGGGGTGGTGGACGGCATCCTCGACCTCGTCCGCCGTGGCCGGCCGGAAATGTCGGAGCTGTTGGAGGTGCGCCAGCATGTCGCCTGGGGCCCCGGCCCGCGCGCCAGTCAGGCGCTGATGCTCGCCGCCCGCGCCCGCGCGGTGCTGGATGGCCGGCTGTCGCCGTCGCTGGACGATGTGGTGGCGCTTGCCAAGCCGATCCTGAAGCACCGCATGGCGCTGAATTTCGCCGCGCGGGCCGACGGGGTGACGCTGGACGACGTCATCGACCGCCTCTGCGCCCCCCTGATGTGACCCTCCGCAGCGGAGCCGCAATGCCGCGAAGCCCAACCTCCCCGCAACCGGGTCAGCTGTCGAACACCCTGCTGGCGCGCCATCGCGCGGAGGAGCTGGCGTCCGCCCTGCCGCCGCTTCTGGTCGCGGCGGAGCGGGTGGCCGCCACCGTCGCCCAGGGCGTCCACGGCCGCCGCCGTGTCGGTCTGGGCGAGACCTTCTGGCAGTTCCGCCGTTACCAGCCGGGCGACGCGCCGTCGATGATCGACTGGCGCCAGTCGGCCAAGACCCAGCCCGTCTATGTCCGCGAGAATGAATGGGAGGCGGCGCAAAGCGTCTGGCTGTGGCGCGACCGCTCCGCCTCGATGGATTTCCGCTCGGCATCCGGGCTGCCGACCAAGCGCGAGCGGGCCGATCTGCTGACGCTTGCCACCGCCGTCCTGCTGGCCCGCGGCGGCGAGCGGGTGGCGCTGCTGAACAGCGGCGTGCGGCCCGACCATGGCAAGACCGCCATCGACCGCATCGCCCGGCTGATGACCGACCCGCGCGCCGCCGCGGCGCCCGACCCGCTGCCGCGGGTGGAGCCCCTGCCCCGCCATGCCCAGGCGGTTCTGTTCGGCGACCTGCTGTCTCCCCTGCCGGAGATCCACGCCACCGTCGCCGGGCTGACCGGCCGCGGCCTGCGCGGCCATCTGGTCCAGATCCTCGATCCGGCGGAAGAAACGCTGCCCTATGACGGCCGTGTCGATTTCCACGGCATGGAGGGTGAAACGAACCTTCTGGTCCCCCGGGTGGAGGCCGTCCGCGAAGCCTACCGCGAGCGGCTGAAGGCCCAGCAGGACGGGCTGGCGGCGCTGGCCCGCACCGCCGGCTGGAGCTTCGCCGTCCATCGCACCGACCGTTCGCCGCAATCCGCGCTGCTCACCCTGTGGGGTGCGATGGCGATGGAGGCGGTGTGACGCGCCGGCCAACCACGTCACCCTCTTGCCCTTTCCCCTCTTGAAGACGCGCCAATGCTGGGTCTAGGACCGATCGCCTTCGCCGCCCCCTGGGTCTTGACCGCACTGGCAGCCCTGCCGGTCCTGTGGTGGCTGCTGCGCGTCACGCCGCCGGCGCCGCGCACCATCCAGTTCCCCGCCATTCGCCTGCTGCGCGACCTGACCGCTCAGGAGGAGACGCCGGCCCGCACGCCCTGGTGGCTGCTGCTGTTGCGGCTGATCGTGGCGGCGCTCATCATCCTGGCGCTGGCCGGGCCGCTGCTGAATCCGCGCGCAGCCCTGCCCGGTGGCGGGCCGCTGTTGCTGGTGGTGGACAATGGCTGGGCCGCCGGACGCGACTGGCCGACCCGCAAGCGCACGATGGACGAGCTGATAGCCCAGGCCGACCGCCAGCAGCGCCCGGTGATCCTGCTGCCCACCGCCCCGCCGGCCGATGGCCAGCCGATCCATGCCAGCGCCATCGTGCCGGCGCAGGAGGCGCGCCGTCTGGCCCAGGCGATGGTCCCCCTGCCCTGGCCGACCGATCGCGCCGCAGCGCTGGAGGCCCTCAAGGCGGTGGCGACGCAGGCCAATGGACGCGGTTCCATCCACGCGGTTTGGCTCAGCGACGGCGTCGGCGACAACCAGGCCGCCGCGCTGGCCGCCGGATTGCAGCGGCTGGGGTCCGCCGACGTTCTCGACGATTCCGCCGAGCATCCGCCCCACCTGCTGCTGCCGCCGTCTAGCGAGGGCACCGCCCTGACCGCCCGTGTCGTCCGCGCCGACCCATCCAAGCCGGAGCCGGTGACCGTCCGTCTTGCCGCCACCGACGGCCGGCTGCTGACCCGCCAGACGGTCGCTTTCGAACCCGGCCAGAAAATGCGGGAGGTCCGGCTGGACGTGCCGACCGAGCTGCGTAACGACGCCGCCAGCCTGCGGGTGGAGGGCGACACCACCGCCGGCGCCACCGTCCTGCTCGACGAGCGCTGGCGCCGCCGTCCCGTCGGCCTCGTTTCCGGCCGGTCGGAGGGGGAAAGCCAGCCGTTGCTGTCCGACCTCTATTACCTCGAACGCGCGCTGTCGCCCTACAACGAGGTGCGGCGCGGCGAGACGCTGGACCTGCTGAAACGCGATCTGGCCGTGCTGATCCTGTCCGACATCGGCGCCCTGACCGGTACCGAGGTGCAGGACATCGAGGATTGGGTGAAGAAGGGTGGCGTGCTGATCCGCTTCGCCGGCCCGCGTCTCGCCCAGCATGCCGACACGCTGGTGCCGGAGCGGCTGCGCATCGGCGACCGCGCTCTGGGCGGTGCCCTGTCCTGGTCGGAGCCGGCCCGGCTGCAGCCGTTCCCGCCCAAGTCGCCCTTCGAGGGGCTGACCATCCCGCCCGATGTGCAGGTCAACCGGCAGGTGCTTGCCGAACCGGCGCTGGATCTGGCCGACCGCACCTGGGCGAGGCTGGCCGACGGCACGCCGCTGGTCACCTCGCAGAAGCGCGGCGACGGCTGGGTCGTGCTGGTCCACACCACCGCCAGCCCGGACTGGTCGAACCTGCCGCTGTCCGGCCTGTTCGTCGACATGCTGCGCCGTCTGGTGGCGCTCAGCGGCGGCGTGACGGGAACGGCGGCGACCGCCTCGCTCGATCCGGTGGAGGTGCTGGACGGCACCGGCCGGCTGGTTCCGCCGCCGCCGACCGCCTTCCCGATCCCCGGCAACGCCACCGCCGACGTGATCGGGCCGCGCCACCCGCCGGGATTCTACGGCACCGACGATGCTCGGCGCGCGCTGAACCTGACCGCCGCCGTCACCACCCTCTCCCCGCTGCCGCCGATGCCGGCCGGGGTCGGGCGCGACGGCTATGGCGCCCGCGGCGAGGTTCCGCTGAAGCCGTCGCTGCTGGCGGCGGCGCTCGCCCTGCTGTCAATCGACCTGCTGATCGCGCTGGCCCTGCGCGGATTGCTGCGCCCGCCGCGTCTCAGCCGTGGCGCCGGGGGTGCCGCGGCCGGCCTGCTGCTCGCCCTGGCGCTGACGTCGGCACCGCAGCCCGCCCGCGCGCTGGATCAGGACAAGGCGATCAAGGTGACGGAGGAAACCTACCTCGCCTATGTCCGCACCGGAGACAGCAGCGTCGACGACACCGCCCGCGCCGGGCTGGAGGGGCTGGTCAGCGTGCTCGGCCTGCGCACCGCGGTGGAGGCCGCGGGCGCGGTGGGCGTCGATCCCGAACAGGACGAGCTGGCCTTCTATCCCCTGCTCTACTGGCCGGTGTCCGACCGGCAGAAGCCGCTGTCCGATCAGGCGCGCCAGCGGGTGAACGAATACATGCGCAACGGCGGCACCATCCTGTTCGACACCCGCGATCAGGCGCCGGGCGGCGGCCCTGCGGTGCTTCAGACTCTGGTCGAGGGGTTGGACATTCCGCCGCTGGCCCCGGTGCCGCAGGACCATGTGCTGCGCAAATCCTTCTACCTTCTGTCGGACTTCCCCGGCCGCTATGCCGGCGGCCAACTGTGGATCGAAGCGCGGGAGGGGAAGGCGAATGACGGCGTGTCCTCCGTCGTCATTGGCGGCAACGACTGGGCGTCGGCCTGGGCGGTCGGCCGCAATGGCCAGCCCATGTTCGCCGTGATCCCCGGTGGCGAGCGCCAGCGCGAGATGGCCTATCGCTTCGGCGTCAACCTCGTGATGTACGCGCTGACCGGCAACTACAAGGCCGATCAGGTCCATGTGCCCGCCATCCTGGAAAGGCTCGGCCAGTAAATGCCCGTCGATCTGCTCTCCGGACTTTCCGTGGCGCTGGCGCCGCTGCTGCCCTGGCCGGTGCTGGGCGTCCTGATCGGCTTCGCCCTTCTGGTGGTGCTGGTCGCGGCGCTGCGCCGGGCACGCGGCACGTTGCTGCGCCTGCTGGCGGTGGCGGTCCTGGCGCTGGCGCTCATCAACCCGTCGCTGGTCCAGGAGAAGCGCGACCCGATCAAGGACGTCGCCGTCGTCGTGATCGACGATTCGCCGAGTCAGGCCATCGGCGACCGCCGCGCCCGCACCGAACGGGCAGCCGAACAGCTGACCGAGCGGCTGAAGCGCTTCGACGACCTAGAGGTGCGCGTCGTCCGCAGCACCGAAGGTGCGGAAAATGGCGGCTCGATCAACGAGACCCACCTGTTCGACGCGCTGAACCGCGCCATGGCCGACGTGCCCCGCCGCCGCATGGCCGGCGCCGTCTTCATCACCGACGGTCAGGTGCACGACGTCCCGCAAGTGCCCGGCAAGCTGGCCGACATCGGCCCGATCCACACCCTGTTGACCGGCGACCGCGACGAGGGCGACCGCCGCATCGCTATCGTGCAGGCGCCGAACTACGGCATCGTCGGCAAGCCGGTGGAACTGACCATCCGCGTCGACGACATGCCCGGCCACCAGTCCGCCGACGCCGCGGTGACGCTGCGCCAGGATGGCGGCACGCCGGGCACCATCCGCGTGCCGGTCGGCCGCGACGTCCGCGTCGACCTCCCCGTCACCCATGGCGGCCAGAATGTGCTTGAGCTTGAGGTCGAGCCGGCGAAGCAGGAACTGACGCTCGCCAACAACCGCGCCGCGGTGGTGGTCAACGGCGTGCGCGACCGGCTGCGTGTTCTGCTGGTTTCCGGCGAGCCCCATGCCGGGGAGCGCACATGGCGCAACCTGCTGAAGGCCGACCCGGCGGTCGATCTGGTCCATTTCACCATCCTGCGTCCGCCGGAAAAGCAGGACGGCACGCCGATCCGCGAGCTGTCGCTGATCGCCTTCCCGATCCGCGAATTGTTCGAGGTGAAGCTGGACGAGTTCGACCTGATCATCTTCGACCGCTACCGCCGCCGTGGCGTGCTGCCGCAGATGTATCTGGAGAACATCGCCGACTACGTCCGCAAGGGCGGTGCGCTGCTGGAGACCTCCGGCCAGGGCTATGCCGGCCCGCTGTCGCTCTACCGCACCCCGCTGGGCTCGATCCTGCCGGCGGCCCCCAGCGGCCAGACGGTGGACCGTCCCTTCCTGCCGACCGTCACCGATGTCGGCCGCCGTCATCCGGTGACCGCCGGACTTCCCGGCGACCGGCTGAACGCGCCGCCGACCTGGGGCCGCTGGTTCCATCAGGTCGATGTGACGCCGAACAACGGCACGGTGGTGATGCAGGGCGCCGACAACCGGCCGCTTTTGGTGCTCGACCGCGTCGGCAAGGGCCGGGTGGCTCAGCTCGCCTCCGACCAGATCTGGCTGTGGAGCCGTGGCTTCGAGGGCGGAGGCCCGCAGGCGGAGCTTCTGCGCCGCCTCGCCCACTGGCTGATGAAGGAACCGGAGCTGGAGGAGAACGACCTGCGCGCCCATGTCGACGGCAACCGCATCACGGTCGAACGCCGCTCCCTCACCCCCGATCCGCGCTCCGTCACCATCACCGACCCGTCGGACCAGACCAGCACGTTGCAGCTGACCGACGACCGCACCGGCCGCGCCGTCGCCACCGTGACCGCCGCCGCCCCCGGCATCTACCGCATCTCCGATGGGGAACGGACGACGCTGGCCGTGGTCGGCGCGGTGAACACGCCGGAACTGGCCGACGTTCGTTCCACCGGCGACCGCATGAAGCCGGTGGCCGAGGCGACCGGCGGCGGCATCCATTGGGTGACCGACACCGACAGCGGCCCCAATCCGGGAATCGAGGTGCGCCGCACCCAGCCCGACCGCAGCCAGACCGGCTCCGGCTGGATCGGCCTGCGCGCCAACGGCGACTACACGGTTACCGGTGTGACCGACGTGCCGCTTCTGCCGGTGGGCGCGGTGCTGGCCCTGGTGCTGGGCGGACTGCTGATGGCATGGCGCCGGGAGGGCCGCTGAGCGACTTCTCGGATGTCTAATTTGGCAGCGAAAATTTTCTGAAAACAGCCTGTTGCGTTCAGCCGGGCTTCCGATTATGGTGCCGCTCCTTCCGGCGATACGAACGATCGCCGCGCCGGTTGGGGCGTCGCCAAGTGGTAAGGCAGCGGTTTTTGGTACCGCCATTCCCAGGTTCGAATCCTGGCGCCCCAGCCAATTTTCTTTCAATCCAAAAACCGGCAAAATCGTTTCAGGCATCGGCCCAGTTGGCTTGCTTCCTGCCAATCCTGAAGACTGTGTCGAAGCTCCGAAATTTCAACGTTCTGCCAAGTTACCCAAACTGCACGCTTCCTGCCAATCCTGAAGACTGTGTCGAAGCTCCGAAATTTCAACGTTCTGCCAAGTTACCCAAACTGCACGCGCATTGTCGGTTCTGATCGTCCCGTGGCTTCGTAGCGTGGTGGTTGGAAGCGCGGATGAGACAGCCGCGCTCTTGCACCCGCTTTCTATTCCTGTGTGAAACCTTTCAATTCGTCCGCTCGTTCCGCTGTCATATGCAGCATGCACGAGTTGCTCTCGATACGAGCCATCTGCCCTTCGCCCCCGGCCAGGAAGCCGCAGTTCAAATCGCGAAATTTGATCCAGGCACGCTGTGCCTCCTTAAGCTCCTGCACACGCTTGCCTTCAAGCTGTTTTGTTGCAGCTTTGTAGGCGGCGTTCAGGCGCTTGTCCTGCTGTTCGTATTCAACCGTCATGCAGTCGATCATCGAAAAGGTTGCGCCCCCACTATTCTCCATACAGGTAGCATAGGAGGGTGTCAGATTTTTGGACTCAGCGAGTGCCGAAGACGCGACGGTTGCATACAGCCCCAAGGTAACGACGACCAAAACGGCACGATTCATTTATCTCTCCAGTTGGTGCATAATCCGAAAAACCTCGGCGCAACTGGAGTATGCAAAGACACGCAGACGGAGTCGAGGCGGGACTTCATCCTGATAGCGCTACAACTCGCTCAAACAAGTGGGCTAAGCCGCGCTTTCCGCCGGCTCCAGCAGCATGACCAGCGTGTAGGCGGATCGGCCGCCGGGGCGCAGGGTCAGCTGTTCCAATGTCAACGGCCCGTCCAACGGATGGTCGAAGCGGCGCAGGCCCCCTTCCCGCTCCAGCACGCCATGGTCTTCCCACATCCTTGAGAAAAGCGTGCTCTCCCGCCGCAACCCGGCGACCAGCGCCTGCACCGCCGGGTCTTCGGGATGACGGGCGGTTTCTGCGCGGAACTCCGCCAGCAGGCGACGGGCGCGATTGTCCCAATCCAGGATGAAGCTCCGCGCCGTGGGATCGAGGAAGACGTAGCGCAGCAGATTGCGCTCTGTACCCCCCTGCCCCAGCCAGCCGCCGAACAGACGCTCCGCCGCAGGATTCCAGCCGACCGCCGTCCATAGCCGGTCGAGCAGATAGGCCGGAGCGGTCATCGCTTCCAGCGCCGCCAGCAGCGACGGCGGCGGGCGATCCATTAGACCGGCCGGCGGCGCATCCGGATCGCGCTTGCGCGTCATTTCGAACAGATAGGCCCGTTCCGCCGTGGTCAGGTGCAACGCCTCGGCCAACCGGGCCAGCGCGGCGGACGAAACCGATACGTCCCTCCCCTGTTCCAGCCAGCTGTACCAGGTCGGGCTGATGCCGCAGAGCTGCGCCAGTTCCTCGCGCCGCAGGCCGGGTGTACGGCGGCGGGTGGAACCACCCTGCAAACCGGCTTCCGCCGGAGTCAGCCGCTCGCGATGGCGGCGCAGGAAGGCGCCGAGCAGGCGCCGGCGTTCTGCGGACGGATCGGCGGCGGGAGCAGTGATTTCAGAGGTCGCAGAGGTCATGGTGGCAGTGTTTATACCAGGATAACCACCCGCCTTGTACCCGGTTGAAATCGGCGCGACGCTTGCCCCATCAGCCACCCCGTCACAAGGAAGCCCCCATGACCCAAAGCCACCATGGCGTCATCGCCGAGAATTACGGCCCGCGCGCCGACGCCTATGTCTCCAGCGCCGTCCATGCCGGCGGTGCCGACCTCGAGCAGATCGAACAGGCTCTGCGCGGCCGATCCGACGCGCGGGTGCTGGATCTGGGCTGCGGTGGTGGCCATGTCAGCTACCGCGCCGCGCCGCATGTGGCGGAGGTAACGGCCGTCGACCTGACGCCGGAGATGCTGGAGGCGGTGACCCGTACCGCGGCGGAGCGCGGCCTGACCAACATCGCCACCCGGCAGGCCGCGGCCGAGCGGCTGCCTTTCGATGACGGCCGGTTCGACGTGGTGCTCTGCCGCTTCACCGCCCACCATTGGCGTGATTTCGAGGCGGGCCTGCGCGAGGCGCGGCGGGTGCTGGCGCCCGGCGGCACCGCGATCTTCATCGACTGCATCGCCCCGGCTGCCGCCGTGCTGGACACCCACCTGCAGGTGGTGGAGGTGCTGCGCGACCCCTCCCACGTCCGCAACTATACGGCGGCGGAATGGATGGCGGCCCTGGCTCGGGCGGGCTTCGCCGTCCGGTCGCTGACCCCGCGTCGCCTGCGCATGGAGTTCCCGGTCTGGACCGCCCGCACCCGCACGCCCGACCTCCATGCCCAGGCCATCCGTTCGCTCCAGCGCAGCGCGGCGGCCGAAGTCCACAACCGTTTCGACATCACCGACGACGGCAGCTTCCTGCTCGACACGCTGACGCTGGAGGTCGATGCGGTTTAGCAAGCCGCCGGAACGGCCTGTTCCCGCCGGTCGAGGGCACCGCTCGCCAGCGTCAGGACCAGACCACCCAGCACGAACAGTCCGCCGACCCAAGGCGTGGCGCCGAGACCGAGCGGGGAGGACACCACCTGCCCGCCGAAGAAGGCGCCCGCCGCGATGCCCAGGTTGAAGGCGGCGATGTTCAGCGCCGACGCCACGTCGACCGCCCCCGGCGCATGGCGCTGCGCCAGTTGGACGACATAGAGCTGCAGCCCCGGAACATTGGCAAAGGCCAACGCCCCCATGCCCGCCAGCGTGACCAGCGCGGGGATCTTGGAATCCGCCGTGAAGGTGAAGACGATCAGAACCAGTGCCTGCAGGGCGAACAGCCAGGCCAGTGCCCGCACCGGCCTACGGTTGGCCAGCTTGCCGCCGACGAGGTTGCCGACCGCGATGGCGGCACCATAAAGAACCAGCACAAGGCTGACGGTGGCGCTGGAGAATCCGGTGATCGTCTCCAGGATTGGCGCCAGGAAGGTGAAGGCGACGAAGGTGCCGCCATAGCCCAGCGCGGTGATCGCGAAGGCCAGCAGAAGGCGCGGCTTTGCCAGCACGCCGACCTGCACCCCCAAGCCGGCAGCCGGCGGCTGGCTGAGCCGTGCCGGAACCAGCGCCGCGACGCCCACCCCGCCAATGACGCCCAGCGCCGACACCGCCAGGAAGGTGGCGCGCCAGCCGAAGGTCTGGCCGATCCAGGTACCGAGCGGAACGCCGGTGACGATGGCGATGGTCAGGCCGGAGAACATCATGGCGATCGCGGAGGCACGCTTGTCCTCCGGTACCAGATCGGCGGCAATGGTCGACCCGACCGAGAAGAAGACGCCGTGGGCAAAAGCGCTCAGCACCCGCGCCACCAGCAGCGTTTCGTAATTCGGGCTGACACCGGCCAGCAGGTTGCCGGCGACGAACACCCCCATCAGCCCGAGCAGCAGCGGCTTGCGCGGCACACGGCCGGTCAGCGCGGTCAGCACCGGCGCCCCGAAGGTGACGCCCAGCGCATAGACGCTGACCACCATGCCGGCCAGCGGCAGGCTGACATCCAGGTCGTTCGCCACGGTAGGAAGCAATCCGACGACGACGAACTCGGTCGTCCCGATCGCATAGGCGCTGATCGCCAGCGCCAGCAGTGCGAGAGGCATTTCAAAACTCTCCATTCCAGGAATGACTGTGCTGGGAAGACGATGTGCGCCATAAGGTCGGGAACGGGAATGCCCACCGCATTCCCATGATTTTGTCATTCAGAGACAAGGTGAGAGCGGAGATGCCGGCATGAGCGATCCACGCGCCTGGGAAATGCGGGTGTTCCTGCGGGTTGCCGCCCGCGGCAGCTTCAGCGCCGCCGGCCGGGATGTCGGGATGACGCCATCATCCACGGCGAAGTTGATCGGGCGGCTGGAAGAACGGCTGGGCGTGCGGCTGGTCGAACGCTCCACCCGCAAGCTGCGGCTGACGGCCGAAGGGGAACTCTACCGCGAAAGGGCGGACGCGCTGCTGGGGGAGATGGACGCGCTCGACGCGGAAATCGCCGGCGGGGCCCGCGCGCCGACCGGTCTGATCCGCGCCAATGCCTCGGTCCCGTTCGGCCAGCATTGCCTGCTGCCGCTGCTGCCGGAATTCCTGCGCGACCATCCCGGCATTACGCTGGACGTGACGATGACCGACGAGGTGGTCGACCTCTATGCCGCCCGCGTCGATGTCGCCTTCCGCGCCGGACCGTTGAGCGATTCGGCACTGCTGGCCCAGCGGCTGGGCGTCGTCCGGCGCCGGATCGTCGCCTCGCCCGCCTATCTGGAACGCAAGGGCGTGCCGATGTCCGCTGCCGACCTTGAGACGCATGACTGCCTGGGCTTCAACTTCCGCCGCGCCGCCGCGGTCTGGCCGCTGAAATCCGGCGGCCGTCTGATCGACCGCGAGGTGCCGACCTGCATCCTGGCAAACAATGGCGAGACGGTGCGCCATATGGCACTGCTCGGCCTCGGGCTGGCGCGGCTGGCCGATTATCACGTCCGCGCCGATCTGCGCGAGGGCCGGCTGGTGGCGGTTCTGGACGACGCGCTGGTCGACACCGAGGAAATCCACGCCGTCTACACCGGCCGCGACCGTGCGCCGCGTCGCGTCCGCGCCTTCCTGGACCACATGGCGCCGCGATTGCGGGCGATGCTCGCGGATTGATGGGCCCGAAAAAGAAATCGGCCGGATGACGGGCATCCGGCCGATGGATCCTACCGCTGTGGCGTGGCGCCTCAGAACGGGATTTCGTCGTCGAGATCCTCGTGACGGGGCGGAGCACCGCCGCCGCTGCGACCGCCGCCCGACGAGCCGCCGCCGTAGTTGCCGCCGCCACCACCATAGCCGCTGCCGCCACCGCTGCCGCCGCCACGCGATTCGTAGCCGCCGCCACCGCCGCCGAAGTTGCCGCCGCCCTCTTCACGGGCACCGCCGGTGAAGTCGATCTCGGCCACGCGGACCGACAGGCCGGCGCCGCGGGTGCCGTCGCGCTTCTCATACTCGCGCAGGGTCACCTCGCCCGACACGACGACGCTCTTGCCCTTGGTCAGGTGCGGAGCGAGCGACTCGGCGCGGCGGCCCCAGATCGAGCAATCGACCCACTGGGTCGTCTTGCGCTCGCCGAAGCCGACGTCGTTGGCGACGCGGAAGCCCAGCACCTTCTCGCCGCTCTGGGTCGTGCGCAATTCGCCGTCCGCGCCCAGGCGTCCCGTAAACGTCCAAACATTCATCGCTCGTTGCTCCTAAGCGCGAGTGTCCCAGCATCCATGCCGACCCGTCAGGATGCCCGGCGGAGGCATCCAGATGCCGAGGGTTCCCATTCGCAGGGCCGGCTGTTCAATGGCGACCATCCCCCCGGTCCCGCGCAACGAAGCACGAGGGACCGACGCCGGTCAACCGCCGTCGGACATGCCCCGGCGATGCCCGGACCGACGCACTCGCCCAGCCGCTCCGCACCAGAACACTCCAAGAACAAATATAGCAGAGCAGTGGGCACCGGAAAACCGATTCCTTCGCCGTAGCGCAGGATTCCTGCTGGCCAAAGCGGGACCACCGAAGTCGATATTCCAGGAAAGCCGGGTTCAACGAAGGCGGCGGGCGGCCAGATCCAGGGCGATCTTCAATTGGGCATGGGAAAACGGCTTGTGCACGACGCCGAGCGGATAGGTCTCGGTGATGCGGGCCATGGTGCCGTGGTCGCTGTTTCCCGACAGGAAGATGGACCGCAGGCCATGGTCCAGGTTCAGCCTCCGCGCCGTGGCGATGCCGTCCCCGCCGCCGAATCGCACATCGGTCAACGCCAGATCCGGCCGCTCACGTCCGGCCAGTGCCGCCGCCTCGACCTCCGTCCGCGCGACGCCGCAGACGGTGTGGCCCAGGTCCGCCACCAGGACGGACAATGCGTCGGAAACGGCGTCGTCATGTTCAAGCACCAGCACGCGAAGCGGCTGCCCGGGCGAACGGACGCGCTGGGACATATTCTGCTTGGCGATGGAGTCGATCCTGAGCATGTGACCGACCTCGGGCGTTCCCAGTGTTGCGGAATAAGCGGCGAATTTTGGTAAATTTTTCTTTACTGATAGGCCGTTTGTACTAGAACCAACCCGAATTTGCAAGCTCTATCGTTCAGATCCTGACCTTTTGCGCACCGATGTGCACGAGAGTCATCGACCCGAGTCGCGACCCGGCCAATAAGTCTCCAGCCATCGAAAAAGGGTCAACGCCCTGCCGGACCGAGCCAGTCGATACCGCCCGGGGTGCGCTGCCCTCCGCCGCTTGCACGCACCGTCGCGGCGCGCGAAGGCGGCGGCGGCGGCGCCGGTTCACCAGCCAGCCAGGATGCGTGTCGCTCTGACACAGGCGCCTCTGGCTTGGCCTCCTCTGCCACAGGGACCTCGGGCTTTGCTCGCGTCCGGGCGCCCGCCGGTGCAGTCAGGAAGGGCTCCGGGACCGGTACGGGCGAAAGAGGCTCCGGCGGGTGCGGTGCGGCCAGCGCCTGCTGCCCCGCGCGAGCCGGCGGGCTGGTCGGACGCGGCGGCTGCGAATCGAGCGGAACCGGGGCCGGATCCACGTCCATCCCCCCGTCGGCGCTGTCCGATCGGTGGTCGGCATGATCGTCCCAAACGGTTGCAGCCGGCTGTCGCAGGCGCGGCGCATCGGCGGCGCCCAGCCAGGACGGGCGTTCGTCGTCCGCCAGCGGTCCGGTCTGGGTGTTGAGATGCCGCGCCTGCTCGCGAATATCCAACAGGGTGGTGACCGCCAACTGCAGCAGCGGGGCCAGAACCATGGGGTCGGCCATTTCCGCCGCGCTCAGCGCGGCGAAGCGGTCGCGCACGATTTCGACCGCGTGTTCCACGCCGTCGCGCAGGGCGCCGGCCTCATGCGCCAGCCGCTCCAAATCCTCGCGCAGGGCGGAGATTTCGCATGCCTGCCGCAACTCGTGGAAGCCGATACCCGCTCCCAGGAGAGGCGCGGATCGCCGGTCCCGTGATGAACCAAAATCGTGAGGCATCGTGGCCTTACCCCGGTTCCAATCCCAGCCCGATGAAGGCGCCCGGCCGGCATGATGCGACGGTGCCCCCGTATGGCAACCCGCGCAACCGACGGCCGGTTCCAAAAGCCGACATGATGGCGCGAACTGCCGGAACCTCGGCGAAGTTGCACCAGTCACGGCCCGCCCCTGATCGGGCAACGATGTTTAGCGCCGTTGATGTCGTTTGGAAACCGTTTGCGCGTGATGGCCGCTTGTACTATTTTTTCGGCCCCAGGGGAATGGAATCCTTGCGATCCAACATCCAGGCGCTTCCCCGCCGCCATTTCATCTTGCCGGAATCCCATACGGTGTCGATCGACCGCTCGGAACTTGAACGGCTCCTTGCCGATCGCCCGGCAGGCAACCGCAGCGCCATGCAGGCGGTGCGCGAGAGCTACGCCGACATCGGGCTGATGCGTGAACGCGGCCTGTCCTGGGCCGAGATCTCCGATCTGCTGGCGAAGCTGGGCGTGACCGCCCGCGACAACCAGCCGATTTCGCCCGTCACCCTGCGCTCCGCCTTCTTCCTTGTCGGGAACGAGGGGCGCGGCGAGGCTGCCGACGACCATGCCGGCGCCTCCGTTATGCCGGCGGAGACGCTGGCTGCCGTCCACGAAGCCGCGCTGTCCGCCGGTTTGAACGACGCGGAGGAGGACGAAGCAGCCGACTCCGATGCGGAAGCTGTGGACGAGGCGCCGGTGTCGGCTTCCGAACCGGAACCTGTGGCGGAGGCTGCAGAGGAAGCGGTTCAGGACGCCGTCGCGGATACCGTGGCGGTGGATGAACCGGTAATGGAAGAGCCCGAGCCGGCTGGATCAGAGCCCGACGTCGCCGCATCTGCACCGCAGGCGGACGAGACCGAACCCGCCTCCCCCGCACCGGAGGACCTGCTCGCCCCGGCGATCCCGATTGCCGAGGATGGGCCGGCGGAGGAAGGCAGCGCCGACGACAGCGCGACGCAAGACGCCTCTTCCGACTCCAAGATCTCCAGGCCGGAACCACAGCCGGCCTCCAACCAGACCCCCGCGGCGGCTGCGCGGGACACCGGTTCGCCGGCGTCTCCGCCTGTGCCTCCCACGACGACCCAAGACGAATCAACGAACGCATACTGGAAAGGCGATCGCATGCTGGGCACGATCTTCGTCCTCAATGACCGCGGCGGCGTCGGCAAGACGCTGCTGTCCCATCACCTGATGGCGACTGCCATGCTGGAAGGCCTGCAACTGAAGGTCGTCGAGTACGAGGTGAACGAGCGTCTCGCCCGCCTGTTCGGCCCGGACGTGGTCGAACATCGCCGCATCACCCAGGACTTCATGAACATGATGGGGTCGGGCGACGGCTTCTACGAGTTCTGGGATCTGATCGGTCCGGAACTGCAGCGCGGCGGCCGTCTGTACGACTTCGGCGGCAACATCTCGCAGTGGTTCTTCAACTGGGCCGAGGTGTCGGGCTTCGACTATTACGTCGGCGACGGCGAACGGCTGACCTTCATGGTTCCGGTGACCGTCGACCTCGCCTCGCTCTCCACCGGCATGACGACGCTGGAGCGGGTGGCGACCATCGCCCCGAAGGCCAAGCGCGTCCTCGTCGAAAACGGCTTCTCCGGCCCCTTCTCGCAGCTTGAGGACAGCCAGTACGCCCGCCGCAAGGCCGAGATGGTGGAGCGCGAGGGCCTGCAGGTCATCTCCATGCAGCCCTGCACCGCTCCGGCCTGGGCGCGCCTGACCGGCCACCGGCTGGATCAGGTTGCGACGATGACCCGCGAGGATCTGGTGAAGCTGGGCATGACCCCGCCGGTCGCCTCCCGCTCGCTGATCATCATCCACGAATGGCTGCGCAACATGCGTCAGGCGCTGTCGCCCTACCTGCACGACGCCTTCCGCCAGACCCCGGCCACCGCCAAGGCGCGCTGAGGCTGGCCCGACAGGTCAGGTTGTTCTTGTTTCCGGAAGCCCTTCTCCCACCCAGGGAGAAGGGCTTTTCCGTCTCTACGCCGCGCTGCGGGCGGCACTGGGGCTGTAGAGGTCTTCCTTGACCGGTGCCACCGACCGCACCTGATAGCCGGGACGTGCGCTGAACCGGCGGTTGGCGCGTTCGGCCGCCTCGCGGTCTGATTCCGCCCACACCAGATAATTGCGCCCGCGTGCCCATTCAACCGCCAGCGGGTGGGTGGCGTCGATCTCGCCGATCTGCTGGTTCACCACGGTCACCAGCCATTCCTTGTCGCCGGGATTGCGCCGGTCGGTCAGCACCAGGATCTGCGGGCGGCGCTTTGACTGCGCTTCGGTCAGTCGCTGCTGCACCTCGACCTGCTTCTTGCGCAGTTCCACGATGTCCCGCGTCAGCTCCTCGATCTCGGCATGGAGGTTTTCCTCCTCGCGGTGCAGGCGGTGGATGGTGGCGTCCAGCTTGTCCAGCCTGTTGCGCACGCCGCGCACGCGCTGGCGCGCCTGCGACACCCGCTGTTCCACGGTCATCAGCACATTGCCGAGCCAGGCGCCGATCGCGACGATCGCCAGGACGATGATGAAGTTGATCATCATGTCGCGGCACCGGCCTTGGCGCGAGCGGTGGCGGGCGGCACCGGCACGCCCCCCTTGCCGCCGGTCCTCGCGTCCCCCCGCATGAAGGTCTTCTGGAACCCCAGCTTGAAGGGGAAGGCGACGTCGCACATCTGCTTCGCCTCGTCGAAACTGGAGGCCCAGACCTCCGCCACGTTGGCGCAGCGCCAGATCGGGTTCACGGGCCCGCGGTCGCCGGCGGCCCTTGCGGCGGCCGACGCCTTTTCCTGGGTGACGGTGGCGACGAACTTCATCAGGCCGGCCTGCGGGTCACCGACCTCATGCACGAACATCGGCGGCTGCTCGGCCAGCTCGCGGATCTGCTTTTCCGCCTTGCGGATGTCGCTTTCCAGCCGGTTGCGGTCGGATGACTGGCTGTTGCGGCGCTGAACCAGCTGGTTGACCCGGTTCTGAAGCTCCTGCGATTCCGCATGCAGCACATAGACGCGGTTCTCGATCTGCTCCAGACCGCTGCTCTTTTCCATGATGTTCGGCAGGAAATCCTTCAGCATCATGGCGACCGGGACAGCGGCCAGCATGATGATGACGATGGCGATCAGGAACAGGGTCGTGTTCGACATCCGCCCGCCCGTTCTCCTACCAAAGCCCGGCCCAAGGCCGGATCATCCGACGCGGAAGCTGCACCGGCGCAGTGGAATGAGGATCACCGAACAATCCAGGTCCGTCAACGAATCGTCACGGCTTGGTTCGAAATTCGACCCAAATGAAACGATTTGCTGCGGTTCAGGACAGCGCCATCTCCGCCACCCGTTTCACCGTGTCGCGCACCGGGCCCGGCCGGCGTTCGTCGCCCAGCGTGGTGAACCAGTGTTCCGGCGGATTGCGGCCGGCGGCGCGGCTCCAGGTCAGGGCGCGCAACACCGCCTCCGCCTCCGCCGTCGGCTTGATCGCGGGGTCGATGCCGTTCATCACCGCCCAGATCCCTGCCCAGCAGCGCCCGACCGACCAGGGGTTATAGCCGCCGCCGCCCACCACCAGCACCCGCGGCGCCAGCGGCAGCAGGGCCGCCACCGCATCCCACAGCGCGCGGTTGGACAGCTCCAGCCGGCTCAGCGGGTCTTCGGCCAGCGCGTCGGCGCCGGTCTGGATCACCATTGCCTGCGGACGGAAGGCACGGGCCAGCGGCAGCACCGCCGCCTCCATCACATGCTCCATCTCGCTGTCGTTGAAGCCCGGCGGCACCGGCAGGTTGCGGGCCATGCCGCCAGCGCGATCCTCCGCCTTGCCGGTGTAGGGCCAGCGACCATCCTCGTGGATGGAGATCGTCAGAACCCGATCGTCGTCGACGAAGGCCTCCTCCACCCCATCGCCATGGTGGGCGTCCAGATCGACGTAGAGCACCCTCTCCAGCCCATGGTCCAGCAGTTCCAGGATGCCCAGCACCGGCGCGTTGAAATAGCAGAAGCCGCTGGCCCGGTCGCGCCGCGCATGGTGGGTCCCCGCCGCCGGCGCATACACCAGACCGGCCGGCCGGTCGCCCAGGATCCGGGCTGCCTGCAGCGCCGATCCGCTGCTGTGGGCGGGCCGCCGGTACATCTCGGCGAAGATCGGGTTCTCCAGCTTGCCGAGATTGTGGCGGGCGGCGGTGGCTTCATCCACCCGCTGTTCCGCTTCCGCCCGCTTCAGCGCCGCGATGTAATCGGCGGTATGGAAGCGTGCCAGTTCCCGTTCGCTCGCCACATGGGTGTCGAGATAGACCTCGTCCGGCAGCCAGCCCATGGCGCGGCTGAGGTCGATGGCGGTCGAGACGCGCGGGATCGCCAGCGGATGTTTCGGCCCATAGGTCGAGCCGCGATAGATCTCGCCGCCGATGAACAGCGGGGTGCGAAAGGGCGTGGTCAGGGCTGGCACTCCATGATGCCCGCCAGAAACTAGGCGCGGCCACGCTCCGGTCAAGCGCCCGCTTCCACTGGCCGGCATCCACCTACCGGCTTCCACGGGCCGGAACTCCGATCCGGCAATGCTTGCGGTCGCGGATCGTCCGCGCCTATAGTCGCCGCCTTCACTGGGGGGAGCCGATGGGCGGCTGAGAGGTCCTGTTGCGGGACGACCCCTGGAACCTGATCCGGTTCATGCCGGCGTAGGGATCAGTGATGCGGGACCGCACCCACTCCTTTTCCGCCAGAACGACATGCTTGCGATGACGCCGCTTTCGGTGACGATCTCGCGCGCCCGGCTGACCTATGGCGGCACGCTGCTGTTCTCCGACCTGACGCTGGAGCTGCCGGCCGGCCGGACCACCTGCCTGCTGGGACCGAGCGGCGTCGGCAAGACCACCCTGCTGCGCATTCTTGCCGGGCTCGCCGAACCGGAACCGCCGACGCAAGTCGTTACCGGCGATGGAGAGCCGCTGGCCGGCCGCATCGCCTACATGGCGCAGCAGGACCTTCTGCTGCCCTGGCTGACCGTCCTCGACAATGTCCTGCTCGGCGACCGGCTGCGCCATCGCCGGCCCGGCCCGGCGCGGGTGGAGCAGGCCCGCGTATTGCTGGACCGCGTCGGTCTGGCGGGGCGGGAACGCGACCGCCCCGCCGCCCTGTCCGGCGGGCAACGGCAGCGGGTGGCGCTGGCCCGCACGCTGATGGAGGACAAGCCACTGGTCCTGATGGACGAGCCCTTCTCCGCGCTTGACGCCATCACCCGGCTGCGGCTGCAGGAGACGGCGGCGGAGACATTGGCCGGCCGCACCGTCCTGATGGTCACCCACGACCCGCTGGAGGCGCTGCGCATCGGCGACCGCCTGCATGTGATGACCGGCCGTCCCGCCGTGATGGGGCCGGCGCTGGAGCCGTCGGGCCCGGTGCCGCGCCGTGTCGACGATCCTGGCCTGCTGGCCCATCAGGCCGAGCTGCTGCGGAGGCTGGCGGAATGAAGGCGCTGCTGCGCGCCCTGGTCACCCTGCTGGTGCTGGTCGCCGGCTGGCAGGCGCTGGTCTGGGCCACCGGCCTGCCGCGTTACCTGCTGCCCAGCCCACTGGCGGTGGCCGACGCGATGCAGAGGCAGGCGCCCCTGTTGCTGACCCACGGCCTGACCACCCTGTCGGAGATCCTGATCGGGCTGGTGGCCGGCGTGGCGCTGGGCGGTGTCAGTGCCCTTCTGCTGGCGCGCTTCCGCACCGCGCGGCGCTGGCTGATGCCGCTGCTGCTGGTCAGTCAGGCGATTCCGGTCTTCGCCCTGGCGCCGCTGCTGGTCCTGTGGCTGGGCTACGGCATGGCCTCCAAAATCGCCATGGCGGTGCTGGTCATCTATTTCCCGGTGACGACCGCGCTGTTCGACGGGCTGCGGCGCACCGATCCCGGCTGGCTCGACCTTGCCCGCACCATGGGAGCCTCCCCCGCCGCCATCCTGTGGAGCATCCGCCTGCCGGCCGCCCTGCCCGCCTTCTGGTCCGGCGTGCGTGTCGCCGCCGCGGTGGCGCCGATCGGCGCGGTGATCGGCGAATGGGTGGGGTCGTCCTCCGGCCTCGGCTACCTCATGCTGCACGCCAACGCCCGCATGCAGATCGACCTTCTGTTCGCCGCCGTGCTGGTGCTGGGGCTGTTCGCGGTGACGCTGTACGCCGCCGTCGATGCGCTGGCCCGCCGCGCGCTGCCCTGGCAACCCGATACCCAACCTGCCGACGACGCCAACCCTTAAGCCGCCAACCCTCGAAGGGGGAGAGACACCCGATGAAGCACCTGCCGATGAAACACCTAATTGGCGCCGGCCTGATGGTCGCCAGCCTGATGACCTCGCTTCCGGCCCTGGCCCAGGACAAGCTGTCCGTGATGCTGGACTGGTTCGTCAATCCCGACCATGCCCCGCTGGTGGTGGCGCAGGAGAAGGGCTTCTTCAAGGATGCCGGGCTCGATGTGACGCTGACCGCCCCGGCCGACCCCAACGATCCGCCGAAGCTGGTCGCCGCCGGCGGCACCGACATCGCCGTCTCCTACCAGCCGCAGCTGATCCTGCAGGTGGACGAGGGGCTGCCGCTGGTCCGCATCGGCACGCTGGTGTCGACGCCGCTGAACTCCGTCGTTGTGCTGCGCGACGGGCCGGTGAAGACGCTGAAGGACCTGAAGGGCCGCAAGGTCGGCTACTCAATCGCCGGCTTCGAGGACGCCCTGCTCGGCGCCATGCTGGAGAAGCAGGGGCTGAGCCTGAAGGACGTCGAGCTGGTGAACGTCAACTTCTCGCTCTCGCCGTCGCTGCTGTCGGGACAGGTCGATGCCGTGATCGGCGCCTTCCGCAATTTCGAACTGAACCAGATGGAGATCGAGAAGCATCCCGGCCGCGCCTTCTACCCGGAGGAGGAGGGTGTCCCTCCCTATGACGAGCTGGTCCTGGTCGCCCACAAGGACAAGGCGAACGACCCGCGCTTCAAGCGCTTCCTGGCGGCGGTGGAACGGGCGACGCTCTACATTCTGAACCATCCGGAGGAGTCGCAGGCCGCCTTCGTCAAGGGCCGGCCGGAGCTGAACGACGAGCTGAACCGCCGCGCCTGGGCCGACACCCTGCCGCGCTTCTCCCACAGCCCGGCGGCGCTGGATGCCGAGCGCTACACCCGCTTCGCCGAGTTCCTGAAGGCGCGCGGCCTGATCAAGGCGGTGGCGCCGCTCGACCACTATGCGGTGGTGGTGAAGTAGCACCGTCCGCTTGCAGACATTGCCATTCGCCCCGGCGGAGCGTTATCTGACAGGAAAGCGCTCCGCCGGCCGACTGTCGAGCCGATGGCGGGCCAAAGCATAAGATTGGGAGACGCGAGGGCATGCCGATCAAGACCATCCTGCTGCACATGGCCAACGACGACGCCTACGCCAGCCGTCTGGCGGTGGCCGCTGCCCTGGCCAAGCGCTTCTCCGCCCATATCCAGGCTCTCTACATCGCCACCCCGGTGTCGATGCCGGCGGGCGCCACCGGCCGCGCCGCCTCCTATGGCTACATGGCGGAGGCCACCGCCATCGCCCACGAGAATGCCGAACGCATCGAGCGGGAGGTGCGTCAGGCGCTCGACGGCCTGTCCTTCGACTGGACGATCGAAGAGGGCGATCACGTCGAACTGCTGGCGGAGCGGGCGTCCTACGCCGATCTGGTCGTGGTGGCGCAGTCGGCCGCGGTGCGGGCCGGCGAACGGGTGTCGCTGCACCACATTCCCGACCGCCTGCCGCTGGAGACCCCCACCCCGGTGCTGGTTCTGCCGCCGAAGCAGCCGGCCGCGGCCCCGATCGGCCGCCATGTGCTGGTCGCCTGGAAGAACAGCCCGGAATCGGCCCGCGCCGTCCGCGCCGCCATGCCTTTCCTGGAAGCGGCGGATTCCGTCACCGTCCTGTCGGTCGAGCCGCCGGGCCAGCACAGCAACGATGCCGCCGATCTGGTCGACTGGCTGCACCGCCACGGCATCGCCGCCCGCCCGCAGTCGGTCATCGCGTCGGGTGGCGAGGTCGGCGACATGATCCTGTCCTGCTGCGGCGACCAGGGCGCCGACCTGCTGGTGATGGGCGCCTATGGCCATTCCCGTCTGCGCGAACTGGTGCTGGGCGGCGCGACCCGCACGGTGCTGGATGGGCTGACCTTGCCGGCACTGCTGACGCATTGAGGTGTTGCGGGGAGGATGGTTGCAGCGGATGCCCCCTCCCTATCCCTCCCCCTCTTCGAAGGAGAGGGGATTGAATGCTTGTCAGCCTGACGCACTGCAAAGGATAGGCGGAGTTCCCTCTCCCGCAAAGCGGGGGAGGGTTAGGGAGGGGGCAATCAGCACCTCCCTACCCAATCTACTCACCCAAAAAGCTGCCCGTGCAGCGCCTGCCAGCTGTCGCGGTCGGGCGCCAGCAGGATGCTCCCATTGAGCAGCCCAGGCCGATAGGGCGTGCCGTCGATCAGCGCCGAATAGCCGCCGGCCTCCGCATGCATCAGCACGCCGGCCGCATGATCCCACGGCATCAGCCGGTGATAGAGCGAGTAATGCGCCCGCCCATCCAGCAGCCGCAGATACTCCTGCGCGGCGCTCGACAGGCAGGCGCGCTCGCCCAGCCCGGCGCTGCGCTCCTCCAACTGCCGCCCCATCTCCTCCGCGCAGAACCGCGTGGACAGCGCGCCGACCATCTGCGGCAACGGCACGGCCGGCGCGACATGGACGCGGCTGCCGTTCAGCCGGGTGCCCTGCCCCTTTACCGCCGTCGCCATCCGGCCATCGACCGGATCGTGGATCCAGCCGGCAACCGTCTCGCCCTTCCAGGCAAGCGCCACGATCACCGCGAACATCGGCCGGCCTTGGGCGAAATTGATGGTGCCGTCGACCGGATCGATGATCCACACCGGATCGTCGCCATGGATGCGGTCGAGCACACGCTCGTCCTCCGACGCGGCCTCTTCGCCGATGACGCGACTGCCCGGCACCAGGGTGGACAGCGCCGGGGTCAAGGCCCGCTCCGCCGCCTCGTCCGCCAGCGTGACGAGGTCGGTCGGGCCAGTCTTCTGCCGGATGCCTGATGCGTCCAGCTTTTGGAAATACGGCATGATCTCCGTCCGTGCGACGGAGCGGATCAGGTCGGAAACCTGATCGATGTCGGGAAGCGGGAAACCCGTCATGGTCGGAAGGTTCCTGATGGCTTGAGGTGATGGCGGTTCAGCGCCTCGCCGCCGGCGTTTTGCCGGGCACGCTGTCCAGTTTCAACGTGGGATCGTCGCCCTTCGGGTCGGTCAGCAGAACCCTGCCGTCCAGCCCGCTGTCCTTCAGCGCCTTCGACAGCGCATCGAAGGTGGCGCGGTCGGCGGCGGCGGCTGCGGCTTCCTTGGCGGGATCGGGCGGTGGGGGCGGCACCGGGCCGCCCTGTGCCGGCTCACGCGGCGCTTTGGGGTCGGGCGGTGGAGGTGGCGGTGGGGTGCCCGCGGTTTCCTTCTCCGGTTCCGGAGGGGGGGGAGGCGGCGGTTGCCACAGGCGGAAGCAGTCGGTGAAGGCCTGCTGCTTGCAATCCTTCAACAGCTCCGCAGCGTCCGGCGCGACGACCAGCGGTTCGTCGGGCGCCAACGGCAAGGGCTTCGGCGGCGGGGGAAGCGGATCCTCAGGCGGCACCGCCGGCTCCTCGACATAGCCCGGCGGCAGAGGCATTCCGTACCGCACCGGTTCGGCCGCCACGGACTGGGCGACTGCCAGAAGCAGCGGCAGTGCCGGGATCAGCAGTGCCGGGAATAGGCGGCCGGCGCCGATCAGGACGGTACGGGAAGGGGAACGGAGCACGACAGGACCGCGGCAATGGCGTACGGTCCATTATGGCCCGCCATCGCCCCCGCCGTCATCCCTCAAGCATGTGTCAAATCACCGTCAGGCCGCGGCGCGGTGGTCGTGATGAGGATCGTGGCGGGTTCCGCCCGTGAAACCCCCATAGCCCCAGGCAGCCAGCTCACGGCAGATTGCTTCGATCTTCGCGGCCTCTTCGGCATTCGGCTCCCGCTGGGCGGCGGATTCGATCAGTCGCATCAGGGTCGCACGGCCTTCGGGGGTGCGCGAAAGCTCCTGCAACCGCAGCAGCGCCGCACCCGGCGGCAGCTTCTCCTGACGGGCGACGATAGCAACCTGATCGGCGAGGAAAGCCGTGATCGAAAAGCACGACGGATCGGTTTGCAACCGCATTGGCAGTCCTCCTGATGGGGGAGCGCACTGCTCCGTTCCCATAATCGGGCGCCAACGGGGAAATAACCACGCCGCATTCGTCGTAAGACCGGAGTGGGGTGCAACAGGTCATAGACCCGGTGTCGCACCCCCTTCCTTCGGCCAGGAGTACAGGCTCACGCCGCTTAAGGTTGCGGCTGGACCTGCTCGGTCGGCTGTTCGGCCGGCTGGAACCGCTTCTCGAACCGGGCGAGATCGACGGGGTCGATGGAGACCTGCAGATGCGCATGCTCCTCGTCGTCGCGCCGGTCCAGAACCTCGCTCCTGGCATAGAGCCAGGCGAGCGCCGCCCCATCGCCAAGGTCGACGGACAGGTCGACAACCTGCCGATTGACGTTCATCCGCTGGTCGAGCAGGCGATCAAGATCGTCGATCCCCTCACCGGACAGGGCGGAGACCGCCACCGCGCGCGGATTGCGCCCGGTCTGGGCCAGGACCGCCGCGCGGCTTTCCTCGTCCAGAGCGTCGATCTTGTTCAGCACCTCGATCACCCGGTCGTCCGTCTCCGGGTCGATGCCCATGTCGGACAGCACCTCATGGACGTCGGCTTTCTGGGCCTCGCTGTCGATGTGGGCGATGTCGCGGACATGCAGGATGATGTCGGCGGCGTCCACCTCTTCCAGCGTGGCGCGGAAGGCGGCGACGAGGCCGTGCGGCAGGTCGGAGATGAAGCCGACCGTGTCCGACAGGATCACCTTCCGCCCCGACGGCAGCGTCACCTGCCGCATGGTGGGGTCGAGCGTGGCGAACAGCAGGTTCTGGGCGAAGACGTCGGCGTTCGCCAACCGGTTGAACAGCGTCGATTTGCCGGCGTTGGTGTAGCCGACCAGCGCCACGACCGGGTACGGCACCTTGGCGCGCGCCTTGCGGTGCAGGCCGCGGGTGCGCCGCACCTCCTCCAGCTCCTTCTTGATCTTGATGATCCGGTCACCGATCAGGCGGCGGTCAAGCTCAAGCTGCGACTCACCGGGGCCGCCGAGGAAGCCGAAGCCGCCGCGCTGGCGTTCAAGGTGGGTCCAGGACCGCACCAGCCGGGATTTCTGGTAGGTCAGGGACGCCAGCTCGACCTGCAGCATGCCTTCCCGCGTCCGGGCGCGGGCGCCGAAGATCTCCAGGATCAGGCCGGTGCGATCGATGACCTTCGCCTTCAGCGCCCGTTCCAGGTTGCGCTGCTGGACCGGCGACAGGGCATGGTCGAGGATGACGAGCGTCGCCTCGGTCTCCTCCACCACCTGGGCCAGCTGCTCCACCGTGCCGGAGCCGAGCAGGGTCGATGGCTGCGGCCGGTTCACCTTGGCGCATTCGGCATGGACGACGTCCAGCTGAATGGCCTGGGCAAGACCGACCGCCTCCTCGAGCCGGGATTCGGGAGGGCGCATGTCCCCGTCCGCCTCGATGCGGAGGACAGGGTGGACCACGATGGCCCGCGCGGCGCCTTCAGGGGCCGCGCCGTTACCATTGGTCAAGGGATCAGACGCTTTCACCTTCCTTGGGCGGCTCGAAAAGTTGAATGGGATGGGCCGGCATGACCGTCGAGATTGCGTGCTTGTAGACGAGCTGGGAATGCGCGTCGCGCCGCAGAAGTACCGAGAAGTTGTCGAACCAAGTAATAATGCCCTGGAGTTTCACGCCGTTCACGAGAAAGACGGTTACGGGAGTCTTGTTCTTACGGACGTGATTGAGAAACACGTCCTGCACGTTTTGGCTTTTTTCAGACATTTTTCATGCCCCCTTCTTCAATGTTCTTGGGACCCCTTCTTCAGGTGGTCCGCTCCCCGTTTCACGGTGCAGGTATGGTGCGCGCAGGTACCGTCTCGACAGCCGTTTGCAGGGATATGGTATCACCATTGCCGTCCACCAAGCCATACAGGACGCTGTGCAGCGCCGTACAGTCGGTGTGGCGATGGGCGGGCGGAAAACGGTCGAAGCCGCTCCCCTCGCCCTGCCCTATTAGCACCGGAACGAGTCCGGCGCCATGGGCGCATTCCATGTCGATGTCGGCATCGCCGAGAAACCAGACATCAGAACCCGGCGCGATCCCCGCCGGTTCCAGCGCCATCCGCACCGGGGCGATGTGCGGCTTGTCGAACTTGGCATCCTGGGCGCCGACCAGCTTGCCGAAATAGCGGCTCCAGCCCAGCGCATCGGCCTCCGCCCGCAGGAACTTGCCGTTCTTGTTGGAGACGACGGCCTGATAGACGCCGCGCTCGTGGAAATGGCGCAGCAGCGTCTCCGCACCCGGCAGCGGCTTCAGCCCATCCAGATGGTGGGCGGCGAAATAGCCGTAGAACAGGTCGCGCGCTTCGGTCCAGCGCTCGCCGAAGATGCGGGGGAAGCTGTCGCGCAATGACGCCTTGATCCGCTCGCGCGCCTCCTCTGCGCTCCAGGGGGCGAGGCCAAAGGAGACCAGCGCATGGTTCAGCGCCTCGCGCACCGTGTCCCAGTTGCTGACCAGGGTGTTGTCCCAGTCATAGATGACGGCGCGCGGCAGGGTGATGGGGGCGGACAATGGGATGGCTCCGGTCAAAGTCGGAAGGGGCGGGCCTGGATCAGCAGGAGTGCACCCGAATGGTCCCCGATGTGGCTGCATACTCATGGATCAGCCTGTCCCGGGTCATGAGAGGAACGCCGAGTTCGCGGGCGGTGGCGATCAGCATCCGGTCGGCCGGATCGTTATGGAGCGGCTCCGGCAAGCTCGATGCCCCCAGCGCCGCCTCGAGTGACAGAGGTAGGCAGCGCAGCCCGGCCGCGGCGAGAAAACGCTGTATCCAGGCTGATGGCTCCAAATCCAACCGAATTCGGCCCTTGCGCACCAACTTGCCGATTTCCCAGGCCGAGACGGTCGAGATCAGGATCCCGCCGGCCGACCGTTCCTGCTCTATGCGCTCGCGTGCATCGGCAGAAAGCTCGATCCCGGCGTCAAGCCATAGGATCGCATGGGTGTCGAGAAGGATCATTCGGCGGTCACCGGTGAAGAATTCCGCTTTCGGCGTCGAAGGCGTCGTCGTCGAAGGTCGGCCGGGTCAAGTCATAGCCGCCGACCACCTGGACGGAACCGGAATGGGCGCCAAACAACGGCGACAACGTCCGATCGGGCGGGTTCAATTCAGCCACCGGGCGTCCGTGTCGGGTCACCACGATCTTGGCGACGCGGTGATCCTCCAGATCGTCGAACAGCGACAGGCATTTCGCCTTGAACTCGGTCACGCTGACCGTCACCACTGGCAATCCCATGGCAACCTCCAAAATGGTCAATTCAATATGACCACTTTAGCGCTCCCATACAAGCCACCCGTCACTCGATGAACATCTTCCCCTTTTCGCTGCCATGGACGCCCAACGACTTCAGCTTGCGGTGAAGGGCGGAGCGCTCCATGCCGACGAAGGACGCGGTGCGGGAGATGTTGCCGCCGAAGCGGGTGACCTGCGCCAGCAGATATTCGCGCTCGAACACCTCGCGGGCTTCGCGCAGCGGCAGGCCCATGATCTCGCCGCCCTTGTCCCATTTCAGCACGGTCGGCGTGATGGCGCCGATTTCCGGCGGCAGGGTGTCGGCGCGGATCGGCTCCTTCGGGTCGCCCTGGGCCATGATCAGCAGCCAGTCCACCACGTTGCGCAGCTGGCGCACATTGCCCGGCCAGTCATAGGCCTGGAGCGCCGCCATCGCGTCCTCGCCGAACTCACGGACCGGCAGGCCCGACGCCTCGGCGGAGCGCTGCATGAAATGGCGGGCCAGCACCGGGATGTCCTCCCGCCG